>NZ_SDAK01000001.1:0-302361 GCF_004210295.1 Lactococcus sp. S-13
TCTTTGCTGAAGATTGGCAAATTGTAGAAAAATAATTTTTAAACCCTTGGGATTCCGCGGGTTTTTTCTTATGCCCTGAATATGGCTTAAAACTGTTCAAATTCGACTAGACACGTCGTAAAAAGTGCAAGCACTACAAGATGCCACCTTGTAAAAAGCGTAGGTGTGAGGAGGAAGAAAATGACATTTGAAGAGTATCTGAAATCTCTGGGACTAGAGGATGAGCAAGTGACGTCCATTACTGCAGGAATGGCTGAAAATAAGTTCTACCTAGCAAGCGAAGAGAACTTGGAGAAACGTTATCAAAAGGCTGTTGGACAGCTCAACGAAGTCAAAGGACAGCTTAAAGAACGTGATGAGCGCATCACAGAACTTGAAGCATCTGCTGAAGAGATTCAAAAAAACTTTAGAGTCTAATCAATCTGAATTAGAAAAACTTGAAGAACTTCAAAGTCAAGTTGAAACACTGACAAGCGAAAATAGCTCAATCAAGCGCACTACTAAGCTTGAAAAAATGCTGACTAAAGCTGGTGTTAATGACATTGACTATATTCTCAACTATAAAATGCGGGGTGGAGAAGATTTAGAAGTTGGAGAAGATGGAGAGTTTACCAATTTCGATGATACGCTCAATGAGTTGAAAGAAAGCTATCCTAAATACTTCAAACCTGAAGAGCCTGTAGTTGAAGAAAAACAGAACGATTGGACACCTTTAGGGAATGCTCCTAAAGATGGAAAAGAAATTACCATTGATCCATTTGAGGAAAAAATGGCCAAATACACCAAATAGGAGGAATTAACTTTGGATGACAAAGAAAAACAACCCGTGACGGTTGCTGAATTGAAAGACGCTGGGATTGACAAGCTTCTTTCTGACGTTACTGATGCAATTAACAACGAAGATGATGCAAATGTAGTTAAAGCTTTACAAGACCTCACAGACGGACTTAAAAAGCTTGAACCACAAAATGATGAAGCAGCAGATGATAAAGGGAAACCTGACCCATTCGCTGATAAAGTCGCAAAATATGCACCACCAGCAAAATAAGGAAGGTAAAAAAATATGACAACTAATAACAACCAACAAGATGCTCAACGCTTTGAACCTCAGTATAAAGGAATTCTAAAAGCGGTATTTAATGCTAAAGCAGCTTTCTCAGGCGCTTTTGCACCAATTCAAGCAATGGACGGGATTACTTCGACAACCAAGGCTTTTTCTGTAAAAACAAATGCAACGCCTGTTGTAATTGGCACTTACAGTAAAGATGCTAATGTCGGATTTGGAACCGGCACAGGGAATTCTTCACGTTTTGGCAATCGTACTGAAGTGATTTATGCTGATACAGACGTTGATTTCAGCTATGAAATGGCGATTCACGAAGGCATTGATATCTCTACTGTGAATAAAGGGCTTAATGATGCAGTCGCTGACCGCTTAGAAGCCCAATCAGTGGCGCAAGTTCGTTACATGAACCAAAAGAACGGCAAATTCTTATCTGACAATGCAAGCGAAACTCTTGCAATGGTAAAAGGTGATAAAACTGATTACACACAAGATAATATCAACACTTTGTTCAATGAAGCTTCTAAAAAATTTGCTAATAATGAAATTGATGCAGATAAAACAGCTTATCTTGCACCGGATTTATACAATGCTGTTGTTGATTTGACTAATGCAACCTCACTAAAAGGTGCAACTGTCAGTCTTGATAACAACACTGTTCCAAAATACAAAGGGTTCAAACTTGAAGAAACTCCTGATAAATACTTTGTTTCTGGCGAAGTCGCATACTTCACCGCTGACCAAGTGGCTATTCCTTTTGTTGGGATTGCAACAGCTCGTACAATTGATTCCGAAGACTTCGATGGTAAAGCTTTGCAAGGCCACGCTAAAGGTGGCCAATTCATGCTTGATGACAATAAAAAAGCTGTGCTTAAAGCAACTGCTCCTGCCAAACCCTAATCGCCCCCTTGTACCGCAAGGGGTAACGGGTAACGAAGATGGCACAGGAGCAGTTGATTTAGCTTGGGATGCTGATTCTACCGGTAAGACAAAGGCGTATGTCGTCCATGCATCACCAGCTAATGAATCTGATCCGCATAAAGCCATTTTCATGTACTACACAGAAAACCCAAGTTATCGCTTCACGCCATCTAATTTACAACCTCATCAACCAGGCGATGTTCTTCGCTATTGGGTTCAAGCGTTCGATGAAGTTGGTGTAGGTGCTGATGAAACTGAAAAAGCTGAATATTTGAATGTCAACGCTTACGGTTCTGAATGGTCTAGCGTTGTAGAGATGACAATGAAAAAATAGAGAGGTGTTAGATTATGATCATTACATTAGATGACGCCCAGTTAATAAATCCGTCTATTGACCAATCGGCATTAGATGGATTAGAACAATCAATTCGAGCATTGACTCATAATAAGTTTCAAAATCTCAACATCCGCTTCTATCAATTCAAAGTCACGAACGAGGATACGCTAGAATTTAACGAAGCACTAGCTTATCTTCGTCCTAATGACACGATTGAAATTAGTAATACTTGGAGTCAGACGGGCTCAGGATTGAATCAGGATATAGGGGTCAATGATGGCTTGTGTGTGATTGAAGAAATCAACGATAAAACGATTAAACTCAAAGATGCAACGCTGTTTAACGGCAGCTTCCAAAGTGCTTTCATCACTAAGATATCCTATCCGCCTGACGTTGTTGAGGGGGTCAAAAAACTGCTCCAATATGATGTATCTATGGGAGATAAGCTTGGCATTAAGTCCGAAAGCATTTCTCGGATGAGCGTAACTTATTACGATGTTAATTCGAATGAATCAATCAATGGCTATCCTGCCAGCTTATTTGGATTTATTAAAAAATACAAGAAAATGAGGTGGTGAAATGTACCCAACTCAGAATCTTGTGATTAGAAAAAAGGAACGGACCCCTGATGGACTCGGGGGTTTTAATGTTGATTTTGTAGATTTCATAACTCTCAAAGGTTATATTGATTTGGCATCGGGTACAGACCAAGCAGTCAATCAAAATGCAATCGTTGAAGAATCGACGCATTACGCCATTATTCCTAAATATGTGAGCGGAATAAAAAAAGATATGGAATTGGTAGATGAACAAGGGAAAATATACGCGATTACTTACGTTGATGATCCGATGGGTATTCATCACCACCTTGAACTTTATCTAACTTTCAAAAAGGAGGAAGATAATGGCCAAAAATGAGTTTAAAATTGAAACGAATGCGGCCGCTATCAATAAGGCGATCTTGCAAGCGGCTGAACGAGCACTTGAATCCGCTAGCCTTCATATGGTAGGAGAAGTTAAAGATAGAGCCCCTGTTGATTCAGGAGAGTTAAGGCGAAGCATTACTCGCAAAGTTGGGGCTACTGGGAGTAGAATGACGGCTAAAGTCGGAAGCGGACTTCAGTATGCGATTTATCAAGAATTTGGAACGGGTGAATTTGCGGAAAATGGCGCAGGACGAAAGGGCGGCTGGGTCTATGAAGGTCCAGACGGTAAAACGCATTTTACAAGAGGAACAAAACCTAAGAAATTCTTGCGCAGCGCTTTTCGAGAGAATAAGAAAAACATCAAATCAATTATCAATGCAGAAATGGGGAAATTAAATGGATAAACTCATAAATTATCTCACGCTTATCTTGCAGGGAATCCATTCCGAAACTTATTATGATAGGAATAACAGCGAAAAAGTCACTTATCCTTACTGCACTTTTGATGTTGATACTAGCTTTGAGGAAGATAGAAATCAAGAGACGGTTTCGATTGACTTAGATATTTTTGACTTAAACCCAAGTTATAAAAATATCTTTGATATTGAAACAAAAATTAAACAAGAACTTGCTTACAAGCGTGGCCTTAATGAATATTTTGGTGCAACTTGGAGATATGTTCGAGCAAATAACATTCCAACGGGTCAAAATGGACTGCTTAGACGGTCTTTGCAGTTGGAAATTACAATAGATTGGAGAACATTGTAATGGCATTACCAAAAGTGGGATTTACTCCCGATAGTCCACAGAATTTCATTGTGGATGCAGGAGTGATTGTCCGAGATTTTAAATTTGATAAAACAAAAGGTTTTTCAGGCACACCTATCGGTGCGACTTCTGGAGGAACTAAGGTAGAAATTGACATCAAGAAACGTTTAATGGACGTCGATGGTGCCTATATTACGCCAGTAAAAGGATTGGAAGTAACAGAAAGCTTTACGGCTAAAATGTCCTCAAAACTCAAAGAGTTTAGCCCGGAGACGATTGCTTTAATCTCTGGCGGGACAGCTCGTGCCGCAACAGAAGACGAAGCACCAGATGGCTATCAAATCATTGAATTTGAACGCCAGGTAAAAGATGGTGATTACATCGATAACGTTGCGATTTATGGCTTCCAGCGGGGAACAGGAAAAGAGATCATTGTTGTGCTCGATAATTGCCTTGTGACAAGTACATTTGGGCTTGACACAAAAGACAAGGATGAAGCGACAAGTGACCTTGAGTTTACGGCTCATGCCACGCCAGATCAAATGCTGGCAGGAGAAATGCCTTGCCGAATTTTCTACCCTTCTACCACACCCTAAGGCTCCCCAGTTGGTAACTGGGGTTTTAAATGCGGATGGTTCAGTAAAAGTGGATTGGGAGCAAGTAGAGGGAGCAGAAGCTTATTTAACGCATTATGCCGACGCTAATGAATTAGACCCGCATAAAGCGGTATATATGGGGTATTCAGAAACAAACTCATGGACTTTGGACGCCAAGGATGTTCCGACGCTATCTGTGGGGGATAAAATTCTAATCTATGTCCAAGCGTACAAACAAAAAGGCATTGGCGCAAGCGATGTAGACAAAGCCCGCTATTTGCACGATGGGCCTTTTACGGGTTCGTCTTGGAGTGATCCGGTAGTATTGACAAAAGCTTAAAAGCTTACTTTGAAAGGAAAATAAAATAAATGACTTTAGAATTACGAGAACTTAACGGCGGCGATTTGGAGCAATTGCTCACGATTTTTGCGAAACTTGACATCATCGATGAACTGACGGCTATTTTTGAACATCCAGAAAATCTCTCGCTTGAGGGTGCAGATGTTGAAAAAACTGGAATTAGTGTTTTTGCGAAATTGGCTAAAAAAGCTATCACGAACATCAAACCAATCAAAAAAGAGCTGGATGAACTCCTTGCTTCTTTGTCGGGTCTGACTGTTGAAGAAATCAACAAGGTTCGTTTGCTGGATTATTTGAACGGAGTCAAAGCTATTTTTGAGGATGGGCAGATTACTGATTTTTTCGGCTCTATGCGTTCTTAGAACATAACCCAGACGGGTATTACAAATTTAAAGATTTATTTTTCAGAAGATATAGCAATCCACAAGCCTTACTTATGAGTTTTTCTTTGAGTAAAGCAGTGGATTTTTATTTTTACGTCCAATCTGAAGAACAAGAAGAACGGATTTACCAACAATACCTTCACACCGACATGACAGTTAGCTTTGTGGAATTCAAAAAAGCGCTTGGCTATAAGCCTTTGAGACAAAGCAAGCAAGAGAAAAAAGAAGCAGTCACTCAAGAGGAGGAAATCAAACGCCTGAAAAGAGCGAGTCAATTTATCAATTTTAATGGGGAAGGAGGAAAAGAATGAACGAATTATTCAAAATTCTGGGTACGATCGCAATTGACGGAAGTGATGTAGATAACGAACTGAATAAAGCGGTCGGCTCTGCCGAAAGTTCCGGCGGAAAATTTAAGTCCATTTTACAAGGGATTGGAATGGGTATCGGGAATATGATTGTTCAAGGTGCTCAAAAAATTGCATCTTTTGCTGGTGAAGCAATGAATGCCAGTGACGCCCTCAATAAATACACTTCCACCATGAAATTTGCAGGTTTTAAAGATGCAGATATCAACAGGTCACGTAACGTTTTCAAAAAATACGCAGACGACACGGTCTACGATTTAGAAACGATTACAAATACTGGAGCGCAGTTAGCAGCAAATGGGATTAAAAACTTCCAAAGTTTGACCCTTTCGGCTGGTAACTTGAATGCAGTTGCCGGGGGAAATGCGGACACTTTCAAATCAGTAGCAATGGTAATGACTCAAACAGCGGGAGCTGGTAAATTAACCACTGAAAACTGGAATCAAATGGCGGATGCAATTCCCGGAGCTTCTGGAATGCTCCAGAAAGCCATGAAAGACAATGGGGCTTACACGGGTAATTTCCGCGATGCTATGGCTGCCGGACAAATTACCGCTGACGAATTTAACCAAGCTATTGAGGAATTGGGAAATAAACCAGTGGCGGTTGAAGCGGCTAAAAGCACCAAGACCTTCGAGGGCGCTATCGGGAATATGCAGGCCTCAGTTGTTACGGGGTTAAATAATGTCATTGACGCTCTCGGTAAAGGCGGAATGACCAATGCCATCACTCAATTTGGATCAGGAGTAGAAGGAGCTTTTAACAAGGTTGTCACATGGGTCAATCAGGGTAAAAAGCTTATCGGAGAATTTCAAGACCGTTTAAAAGAAAATGGAGCGATCGATTCCTTCAAACAGCTTTTTAGCTCTATTCAAATAGCAATTGGTACAGTAAAAGATATTATCGGTCAACTGTGGCAAAGTTTCACTGGTGGAGCTTCGTCTAAGGATATGATGAAGGGCTTAGCAGACGCAGTGAAAAGTTTTGCTGATAATGCAACTAATGCAGTTAATAGTGTCGGAGGATTTCTAACCCAACTTCAACAAAGCGGACCAGCTATGGATGTATTAAAGGCTGCTATCGTGGGAATTGTTGCTGTTATTGCAGCATATAAAACTAGTTTAATAATTTCTACTGCTGTTACAAAGGCATCGGCAGCTGCTCAATGGCTTTTAAACGCAGCAATGAATGCAAATCCAATTGGGATAATTATTGGTTTAATCACTGCGATAGCAGCTGGTTTAATATACTTTTTTACTCAAACCAAAACAGGGCAACAAATCTGGCAAGGGTTCATGAATTGGTTACAATCAGCTTGGACTTCAATCAGTTCATTCTTTTCTGGATTGTGGCAAGGCATCATTGGGTTTTTCCGAAATGCTGGTAATACCGCTCAAAACATCTGGAATGGTGTTGTATCGTTTTTCCAATCGATACCTGGTAAGATTTCAGGATTCTTCAGTGGTATTGGTTCGGCTATAGGCGGTTTCTTTACAAGTGCTGGTAACAATATTAGAAATATTTTTAATGCTGTAGTAAGCTTTGTTGGTTCCATTCCAGGTAGAATTACAGGTTTCTTTAGTAGTGTTGGTTCAACTATTGGGGGATATTTCAATAATGTGAGCAACAATATAAGAAATGCCTTTAACAATGCAGTATCTTTTGTTTCAGGTATTCCGAGTAAAATAGCAGGTTTTTTCAGTGGAATTGGTGATAGAATTGCAGATTTCTTTAGAGGAATTCCAGATGCTATCGGTGCTATATTTAGTGGCATAAAGGTGCCAACACTTCATATTAGCGGTAGTCTTAATCCAATTGATTGGGTAAAGAATGGTAAAATGCCTAAAATTGATTTCTATGCAAAAGGTGGAATCATGGACGGTCCCACTTTATTCGGATTCAATGGAATTAATCCTATGATTGGTGGTGAAGCAGGTCGTGAGGCGATTCTTCCGCTTAATGAGAAAGTTCTTGGGCAAATTGGGAAGGGTATCAGTGATGCTTCTGGCGGAAGTAGTAATGGATTAATATTCAACCAATACAACTACAGTCCAGAAAATATTGATGCACGTACAGCGTCGAAATATGCCAAGAGAGACGGCAAGGATATGTTGCGCACATTACGGATAAGGAGTTAATCATGCAAATTGTCTATAAAAATTCAGAAGGAGGTCAGGTTGTTTTTGGGCAACAGCCTCCTTTTTTAGTAACATCAAAAAAAGGTTTTGGTGCGGTTGAGAATATCATCACCAAGCAACAACAATACGGTTTAGACGGCTCTATTTTAGTCAATCAGCAACTTGATGATCGAACGCTTGAAATCGAAGGTGAATTTATTGCGAGCAGTGCGGTTGATTTACAAAATAAGCGAAAGCAATTGGCCAGCCTTCATAATCCCAAATTATCCGGGACGTTAACTTATTTCCCGGATAATGGGAACGTTTATCAAATTGATGTTGTAGTCGAGCAAGCTCCGGTAATGGACAACTCGTCTAATAACCTTACTCAAAGCTATTCAATTCGTTTCATCTCTCTTGATTCTTATTGGATTGACAAAAATCAAGCAGACAAGCTGATTATGTTATCTTCGTTAAAGAAAAACCTTACCTTTCCTTTGCGAATCACGAGTTCATTTACTTTTGCAATTCACTCTGAAAATAATATTCAAGTCATTTCAAACGAAGGAGACGTTCGAGTGGGAATGATTATCACTTTAAATTTTTTGAGCGGCGTAACTAATCCCAAGGTTTTAAATGTGACCACCGGCGAATATTTCAGACTTGAAAAGGCATATTCCGCTGGTGAGCTACTCACCATCAACACGCTTCGAGGGGAGAAAGAAATCACACTGACTAAATCTGGCGGCACAGAAGAAAATGACCTTGAATTTTGGGACGAAAATAGCATTTTCTTGCAATTGGATAAAGGAAATAACTTTTTTCAATTGCAGGCCGATTCAGGAGCAGAAAATATGCTTGGTACTGTGAGAATTAGTCCAAAAGTGATAGGAGTTTAAGATGCAAAAAATTTTACTTGCTTATCAATGGTTAGGAGATTTTAATTTTGCAAAAGCTAAGATTTTTGATGGCTTTGAATCCTTGATTATTTATGAAAATTACGGTAAGTGCAATACGTTTGAATTGGATATTCCGTTCAGTTTTGAAAATAATGCGATTTTTCGTCCGGAGAGCGTTTTTAAATTTGAAGGGATTTACTATTACGTTGACGACGTTTCAGGGAAAAATGACCAATTAAAAGTTTGCGGAAAATCTTTAGCTGGCAAATATGACACTCGAATTATTGACAGGGTATATACTGCTAGTAAAAGTCCTGCTTTAATCGCTTGGGATCACATCAATCAAGAAATGATAAATCCCGCAAATTATACAGACGTCAACGGTTCTCACAATGGCTCAGATAGAAAGATTGAATACTTGGCTTTAGCTGCAGCAGATGGATTAAATTTGGCTTCAATCGACTATCAAAATTCCTACGGAGGAGTTGACGAGCAAGTAGAGAAGCTTTGTGAAACTTATGACTTTGGCTTTAGGGAGATTGGCTCAAAAGGAAAAGTAAGCAATCAAATTCAGTTTTTTAAAGGAAGGGATGTTTCAAAGTGGGTTGTATTTTCCGACGATGCGGATGGTTACGACAATTTGAGTGAAGTTGAGTTTGAACATACAACTTTTGATGAGAAAACCGTGGCTTATGCTTTAGGAGAAGGAGAGGGTACGGCTCGTACAAAAATTGTCGTCAACCCGAATTTAAAAGGCTTGGGCAGAAAAGAAACCTACGTGGATGCACGCGACCTGCAAAGCAAAAATGACACGACTACAATTCCTGCCGCGACATATAATAATATGCTAAAAGAGCGGGGTGCTCAGGCACTAGCGGATAGGCAAGAGGTCATCACACTAAATGGTGATTTTATTTTAGAATCAAAACTCATTAAATTTGGTCGTGATTTTTTTGTCGGTGACAAAGTGAAGTTGCTCAGCAAACGTTATGGAGCCTCTAAAACAGCGGTTATTTCACAAGCTAAAAAAACTTACAACGAAAAAGGAGAATATTTAGAGTTGACATACGACAAAGAAACACCCACAATTTTTAAACTTTTAGGAAGGAAATAATAATGGCTACAAATGAAAAATCATTTCCCTGGGATGACCATGGTGGTGATAGGGAATATGGTTCGGATGACTTTGGGGAGTTCTTTTCCATTCTATTTAAGCCCGGAGTGGTTCCTAACGCAAGTAATGGGAATGCTTTACAAATTACGGAATCAGGCAGCTTGGGAATGCGAGTTAAATTTTCTGCCGGAGCAGCTTTTAGCGCTTTTGGTCGCACGTATATTCATACTTTAGACGAAGAAGTCACTGTTCCGCTTGCAAGTACTTTACAAGACCGGACAGACAGCATTGTCATTCAATTCAATAAATCTCAACGAGAAGCCCTCCTTCTTTACAAAGAAGCAGATGTGACGGTAACTCGGACATCAACAATTTTTGAATTGCAAATTGCTAAAATACTTGTGCCAAGAAATGGGACTAAGATTGTTAATGCAAATATTACGGATATGCGAGCTGACGAGAAAGTTTGTGGCTATTATGGGCCAAATGGTATTTTAAAAACAGGTGACCTCTTAGCTCAATTCAAATCTCAGCTTGAGGCGAATGGAATCGTCTTCTCAGAATGGTTCGCGACGGTAAAAGCAGATTTGCAAGTTGAGCTGACGAACATGGAAAATTTCATGGACACCAGCAAAACTGATCTTCAAAGTTGGGTGACTTCTGTAAAGGCAATTATTGAAGCAGTGGATCCAGGCGGACAATTGCTCGCAGAACTTACGGATTTAAAACAAAAAACCGAAAAATATATTCCAACTGGATTTACGTTCATTTTAGAACACGATTCAGAATATCAGCCAGAAGTTAAAGTTACAAGCTACAAGAACGCTTTAGGAACAGAGGTCAATGGCTTGGGAACAGGCCCAATTTTTGGTAGGGAGCGACTTTACAATGTGCCAGTCAGTCTAAGCTATGATAGGAAAAAGGCATATGTCGAAATGCCAACATCTTTTAAAATTGATGGTGATATCACCATCATTGACGACAAAACGCTTGTGATTATCGACAAACCACAGACGCTTTGCTTTGAAATGTCGGGCGCAAAAATAACGAAGGGCTATAAAGCTTAAAAAAGGAGAAAATAAATGACAGATTTGAAAAAAATCACAACCGGGATGGCGAATGGCCCCGAAGCAATCGACGAAAATTTCACTAAGGTAAATAATGATTTAATAAAATTACAAACAGGTGATATTCCGTGGACTGGGGTCGCTCTCTCTTCAGGGTGGGGTGCAGTTTCTGGTGTATTAACTCAATATAGGGTAATTGGCGACCACATCGAAATAAAGGCTTATGGGCTAAAGCCTACCAAGGATATCCCTGCTGGTTCATTTTATGAAGTTTTAACCCTTTCAGGGCACCCCGAACTAGCAAGCGGTAGTGATTTCTCTCTTACTTTTTTTGATGCCAATAATCTAAATCCACTTCAAGGACGAGCACGAATCAGTGGCGGTAAATTAAGTGTTATTCCACCGCTGGCTCTGACGGCTGGATCTCGATATGTGATTGGTTTTTTTATCACAGATAAGGCATAGAGAGCAGGGGTTATGGAATATCAATTATTAGGAATTTCTGGTCTAGTCTTGATTATATTGGGGCTGACATGGTTTAAGGAGGGCGAAAAAATGGACCCACCTTTGAAAAAAAGAATCATCATTGATTTAATGACGATTGCTTTGTTTTGGATTGTCTTTGAATTCGTGAGTAATATGAATCCGAATTACTACGTCAATGAAACAGAATGGGTCATTAACGGATCGCTGATTTTCTTTTTCGGTCGAATGATTCAACTTTTTTGCCAAGTCAATCCAATGGTTCAAGAATTAGTCAAATACCTGAAGGAAAAAAATAAGGAGAACTCAAATGAATAAAACAAGCGCAGGAACAATCATCCGGACAGTCGGAGTCTGGTTGGCTATCGGCAATCAAATTCTCACAGCAACTGGCAAAAATCCTTTACCTATCGATGACAACATCGTCACCACGCTAATCACGGCTGGCTTTGCCATCTGGGCGTGGTGGAAAAATAATAGCTTCACTCCTCATGCTAAACTTGCGGATGAATTTTTGAAAGAAGCGAAGAAAGGAGAAAAATGACAGTCTCAAAATTAGCAACGGTCAGCAAGTATAGCTGGCAACGCGGAGGGAATTTCGGTCAGATTGCTCGAAAGCCGATTAACAAACTTGTGTTGCACCACAATGCGGGGACTGGCTCAGGAGTAGTTCCTAATTGCTGGGTCGGTCGTCAAGCCTCAGCACACTACCAAATCGAAAACGGCACAATCATCTCTTGTCTCGATGAAGATATCACAGCGTGGCATTGTGGGGCTTCAGGAGTAGATAACAACTCACATACCATTGGAATCGAACATCAGAACTCGACAGGCGCACCAGATTGGAAAGTATCTGCCGAAAATCAAGAAAAGTCGGCTCAATTAGTTGCCGAAATCTGTAAAAGACGTGGCATTCCAATTGACCGTAATCACATTGTTCGTCATCGGGAAATGCCAAATTGTCAGACGGCTTGTTCGGGCGGACTTGACATTGACTGGATTGTCAATCGTGCAAAGGAAATCGCAGGAGAAGCTACAGCAAGTAGCTCATCAAAAACAAAAGAAATAAACGAGGAAGAAATCATGAAAATTATTAAGCTCCCAAACAATGCAACCTATTATCTGGTGCGCTCTACAGGCGTCACAACGCTAACCGCTCAGGAATGGATTGGCGTTAAGCGGGTCTTAGGCTTTAAAGACTCTGACGTTGACACCGTGAACCAAGCAGAATTTGACGGCATTAAATCCGCACTCGGTAAAAAGTAAGTGAAATCCCGCTTCGGCGGGCTTTTTTTGTTTTCTCAATTAAACTTTTTCTACTAAAAATAACTAACAAATGCCTCAACAGTGGTACTGATTTTATTTTCCAAATTAAACCTAATCGTCCGTGAATCGTCCGTAGAATTTAGCAAAATGTTGATGTAGAGCTATTTAATCGTCCGCGAATTCGCATATTTTTATTTCATGAACTAAATCCATCAGGCGACAAATTGTCACCGGTTCATTTTTGCCGACGTCAGCAAAATTTGGTATTGTGCGGTTTGTGACCCTCATTTTTGATGGTCGCCTAAATATGATGTTTAACAAAACAGCCCTTTTGTCAATCTATCTGATAAAATATCAAATAGAAAGCTGACAAATTGTGCTATTTGATAAAATATCAAATATGATATAATATATAATGACAGGATCGCAGTACTAGACTGTGATACAGAGTGTACGATTAATGCGTACATTTCGGTTCTTTAGCTCAGTTGGTCAGAGCTAACGGCTCATAACCGTTCGGTCGCTGGTTCGAGTCCCCCTCGGATCATAGGTGCCAAACCTAACCTTGCCTTCGTAGCAAGGTTTTTTTGTTGCTTTTTTATCGACTTGTGCCAAATTTGTGCCAAATCACTTTTTGTTTATTTCATTAAATATTTTCTTTATATTTTCGTTATCTTTTTCCTCGAGTTCTTTTAAGATATGAGAATATACGGACATTGTCACGTTCAAGCTGCTATGTCCTAGCCTTTTAGAAACATATAGAATATTTATCCCTTTATAAAGCATTGTAGAAGCGTGTGTATGCCTTAAACCATGGCAAGTAATTGTTTTTTCAAATCCCAATTTTTCACATAGTTGTTTTAGTTGTTTGTTGGCAGCGTTATTTGTGATTAAGCCATTCTTTGCATTATAAAATACAAAGGGGTGTTCTCGCTCGATTTCGAGCTGTCTCAAGAGTTTTTCTTGTTGCTCCTTATAATTTGCCATGATTTGCAAAGTAGAGCTGTCAACGGCTAAAAATCGCACTGACTGGTCGTTCTTAGTTGGAGCAAAGTTATTCTTGTAAACATCCCAAGTTCTTTTCACATTTATCTGACCTTTTTCAAAATCAACATTATCCCATGTCAAGCCTAAAAGCTCACTGAATCTCATGCCCGTCATGGCAGCAATATATATCAAAAACGGCGAAGAGTAAATAGGATCTATTTTTTGTTTAGCTAACGCAATCAATTTTGTGAAATCTTTAAAATCTAAATATTTTAATTCAGCGCTTTTTGAACCTTTTCCTCCTTTAGAAATAGCTCCTTTTGTAAAATCATTTTTTATAATAAAATCATCAAGTAAATTTTCTAAACTTGCTCTTACATGAACATTGATTTGTTTTACAGATGAATCGGAATGTACCTTAGCAAATTCATTTAACATCTCTTGATATTTCACACGATTCATTGTTTTAATAGTTGCTGTTGAGAAGTGCTTTTTTAGAACAGATAATGTGTAAAGATATTTTCGGTATGTTCCGTCCGATACTTTCCCTTTTTTAAATATTTCTATCCATTGCTTGAAATGGTCAGTGAGTAAAATATCTTGACTGACAGTGTAAAACCCCTTGGCTAGATTTGCTTCAATTTCACCAGCTTCTGAAATCGCATCGGCCTTTTTGGGAAAACCGCTCTTTCTAAGTTTTTTATATTTGCCGTCAGTATCTTTGTAAGATATTTCGTATTGCCAGACTTTACCTCGTTTAATATATCTTGCCATTGTTGATTTTTATACCTCATTTCTGTTAAAATGGTATAATAAAAACCTTCCTGATTGGAATGTTTTATTATATATCTAGTTTAAAGTCGCCCCTCGTCGCCAAACTTGGGCGGCTTTTTATTTATTATGAATTAAATTTAGATTTGCTTGTTATTTGTCCTGTAGCTTTATCATATTGGATAGTGATACTTTGAGTCTCACCTTTAGTCCATGAGATAGAAGTCCAATTTGCTAGTACAGTTGTTTGATCTCCAACACTTGATTCTGAAGTAGTATCTGGTTTACCAACTTTTGCTTCAATTTCAGCAAAAGGAGTACCGCCAGAATAAGCTATGGTTCCATCATCGTTAAAGTTAGTTTTTGCAGATACCACAGAATCATAAATTTCTTGTGTCCATCCTGATTTTGGTTTTTCAGAAGAACTAGAAGAAGTTTTGGCTTGGCTAGAAGATTTAGATGTTGCAGTAGACTTAGAATCTGATGAATCTTTATCTTTGTCTTTTCCGCCTCCTCCAATTGCGCTACCTATAACAGCTACTACGATTACTACAACAATCCAGAACCAAATTCTTTTATAAATTGGTTTTTTAGCTTTAGGAGTTTTTCCATTTTTCATAAGTTTATATTTCCTAACCTAGCTTTTAACGAGGTTCAAGATGTTGCTCGTATTTTTTATTTAAATAACTTCATGATATTCAGCAGTATACTCTTCAATAACTGATTCGCATATCCACTTAAGTTTATTATTGAGTTCATACGCATCCATGAATTGACTGATATTAATTTCATTTGGCTCTGGTGCAAAATCCCATTTAGAAAGCCATTCATTGAATCTGTGAACTACCATGAAACGGTCAGCTTGTGCCTCTTGCTTACTCCCAAACATTTTAGAATGGCAATTATAATGAGTGTGTCCACAATAACAGTGGCCTAATTCATGAAGAATAACGTTTTCTTGTTCTATTATCGTCAAATCATCTCTGATATAGATAATATTATATTCAGGAAGATACAATCCCTTAATATCATCAATTAATACAACTTCATTTTCTGATGGAATAAAATATATAATTTCAGCACCAAGCTCTCGAGAAAGCTCTCTAAGTTTACTCATAAATCGCCTTTATCAATTTTCTCTTTAAGAGTATTTTTCAACAAACGTTTGAAGAATTCTTTATCATTGTCGTTAAGCTGACCGCCGCCATAGGCGCTGGCTTTACTTATTTGTTCTTCAAGATATTCATCGCTTAGACGATAATCTTCTATTTGTTTAACTTTATTTTGCTCATCTTGTTCTTTTAATTGAATTTTTGCAGTATCTAAGACTACTTTTTGTCTTGGCTCTTCGAGTTGTGAACTGATTTTATTTATTTCTTCTACTATAGGAGACTGTTTTTTTGTTTTATTAGGCATTTCATCTTTAGATATACCTAACAGATACTCTGTAGATATTCCTAGGACTCTAGCAAAATCATCAGCACGATTCAACGGGAATTCTCTACTAAAATTAAAATATCTAGATATAGCAGATTTCGCCATATCAACTCTTCTAGCTAATTCAGATATGGAAAGATTTTGTTTATTTTTTTCATCTATTAGTATTCTTACAATTTCTTCATTTGTTCGCATGATTTTCTCTCTATAAACTTGATAAAAACATTATACCACTGTTCCCGAAAAAGTACAAGATGTAAATTAAAAAAGTTTTTTTGTTTTTTTTTATAACTTTTCTGTTGACAAAAGAGAACGATAGTGATATTATTGATTTGTTCCCAAAAAAGAACGAAAGGAGAAATGAATATGACTATTGATTTAAATAGAATCAAAGCAGAACGAATCGCAAATGATTTGACACAAGACGAAGTTGCTAAGCGAATGGGGTGGAAAACAAGAGCCGCTTATGCAAAACGAGAAAACGGCATTGTGTCTATTGGGGCTAATGAGCTTATCAAATTGGCTTCTATTTTTGGATACGATAAAGAAGATTTAGGCATTTTTTTTAAAGCAAACGTTCCCGAAAAAGAACGAAACTAGAAAGGATTCAAAAATGAACAAATTAATTGAAATTTCGTCAAATGAAAATGACGAACAAGAAGTAACAGTTAAATCTTCACTTATCGAAGCAAATGAATTAATTAAAGCAGCCTTCTCGGACTATGGAATTCAAAATGAAGACGGAGAACAAATCACTCAAAAAGAATTTGCTGACTTAGTAGGCCAAAAGATTTGGTTAGCTGCTGATATTTTAGGGATTGAACTTGATTGAGTTTTTGGCCAGTTGGTTTTTGCTTACAAAACACAAACTTAACAAAGCTTATCAAAAATTATCAGCGCTTATCATAACGATACACGCATAATTTATGGAAAATTATCAAAGTTTATCATAGGTTATTAAGTTAAGAATATTTGGAAAAAATAGACTTTATACGCATTGTACAATTTCAATAAATAGATATCTCTTTGTAATTAAAGAATGCTAAAGTTTCAATATCAACAGAGAGGAATTCATAAAACATGAATCAATTAGAAAATACATTAACTTCATTGGAAGTTGCAGAAATGGTTGGGCGTCGCCATGACCACGTATTGGCAGATATTCGCCAAATTATTAGTGATTTAGGAGAACCGAAAAGTGGGGGCTCATCTGAAACCATTGATATTAACACGTTTTTCGTAGAAAGTACCTATCGTTCAGCTCAAAATAAAGAGTTGCCTTGTTATTTAGTTACGAAACAAGGATGCGAAGTTTTCGGTAACCGTATGACTGGGGCTAAAGGAACGCAGTTCACCGTAGGTTATGTCGGTCGTTTCAACCAAATGGAGCAACATATCAAACAACAACCAGATATTTCAAATCTTAGCCCTGAACTTCAAATGTTTAATCAAATGTTTCAAGCAGTAGCAAACCAGGAGCAAAAATTGCTTGAAGTTAATGACAAAGTAGATAATATTTCTGAAATTGTTGCTTTGAATACTGCTAATTGGCGTAACGAAACAGGTAATTTCATTCGTAAAATTGCACTAAAGCAAGGAGGAGGAGTTGCCTTTAAAGAAATCAATCAACAAATTTATGCAGAAGTAGAACGACGTGGTGGTTTTAAGTTTAATATTCGATTGAGAAATATGCAAACCCGACAAATAGAAAAAGGCTATAGCAAATCTGCAGTTAAAAAACTTAATAAGCTTGATGTTATTGAAGCAGATAAAAAAGCTACTCAAATTTATATTCAAGTAGTTAAAGAGTTTGCTATTAAGTACCAAGTGGAACTAGCTTAGAAAGGAGTCCAGATGGAATATAAAGATGATGATTACTTGACTACTCAGCAAGTAGCGGAAAAGTTTTCCATCCATGACCAAACAGTTTATCGACGTAGAAAGGCAATGGAGCTATTTCCACAATTCAAGTCTGGTATTTTCATGAATGGACGTAGATTTCGATACAAAGAAATCAGAGATTTCATGCAGTTTGTAAATACTCCTGAGTATAAGCAAGAACTTAAAAAGCGCCAATCGGTTATCAAATGAAAAGAGGTACTCATGACTTACACATACATAGTCAACCCAGAAACGGGCGAAATCCTGTTTGACCTATTCCACGACTTAATCACACAAAACATTAGAGCAATCAAGCTCATTGCTAAGAAATTAAATGCGGTGCTCCGCTAGAAAAGAGAAAAGATGAGCATAAATTTTGAAGAAATAGAATCAATTGTTGTAGAAACAGATGAAAAAAACTCCATAACCATTGCGACAATCACTGCAGATACAGTGAAACCAGAGCAAGGTTATAGAGTTAGAATTAAGCCTAAAATTAAAAATTAGCCTTTAGGCGGAAATGGATCATTGCCATAGCTGTTACGTTCACGGATTCGTCCGTTACGGCCGTGGATAAACATTTCAGAGTTTTGATTTTGAGAAATCTGAATTGCTTTGTTAATAGCTTCGGCTTGAGTTCTGAAGTTTGCAGTAGCTTTAGAGTTTCCTGCTCCTTTAACATTCCAACCACCGTTACTATCTGGGACAACATGTTGATTTTTACCTGGCATATAGTCTCCTTTCATTAATATTTTGAAAGCCAGGAGGATGTTAGTTGGTATTAACGGGTTTGTCCTGAATTTCATTAACTATATTATACTGCTACAAATTATTTTAGTTAACTTAAAACACTATATATAGCGTTTAATTATATAAAAAATAAGAAAGGGGTACTAAATGTTGTGGTCTAAGATAAAAAATAAACTTGATGAAAAAAACATGACTGAGTATCAACTTGGAAAAATAACAGGGCTCGGTCCACAACAAATTCATCAACTTAAAAAAAGAAACTCTGAAAATCCACGCTGGTTAACGATGATAAAAATAGCCGATGCGCTAGACATCAGCTTAGATGAATTTAGAGAGAAAGGAAAATAAAATGCAAACAATAATCAGAAACGGGCGAGAAGTCCGGTTGATCCCCACACCATTTGGTCATAAACTCCAAGAGGTAGAGGTTGATTATAAATCACTTTACGAACAAGCAGTAGCACAAGGCGCTCGATTTTCGCAAGAACACGCTGAAGCTTGTGCCCAGGTGCGCTATTGGTACCAACGTGCAATGGAGAACGAAACTTATCGTGAAGCGTGGGAACAAGACCATAAGCTTGACCGCTTTGAGTTTATTACAAATACAAAATAAAAAAGCCCGCACTGGAATGCGGACTAAATCTAGTAGATAAGGAAATTATAACATAAATGGAAAATACATTAAACAACAAATATGAATTAACCGATGATACAATCACACGATTTGGTGTCACGATGCGTCGAGTTAAAGCGCTCAAGAGTTTTGGAAGTGTAGAAAAAGGAGATGTTGGCGGATATATCGAGGATATCAAGAACTTGTCGGTCTATGGTGATGCTTGGGTCTATGGTGATGCTTGGGTCTATGGTAATGCTCAGGTCTATGGTGATGCTCGGGTCTATGGTGATGCTTGGGTCTCTGGTGATGCTCAGGTCTATGGTGATGCTCGGGTCTATGGTGATGCTTGGGTCTATGGTAATGCTCAGGTCTATGGTGATGCTTGGGTCTATTGTGATGCTCAGGTCTATGGTGATGCTCGGGTCTATGGTGATGCTCAGGTCTATGGTGATGCTTGGGTCTATGGTGATGCTTGGGTCTCTGGTGATGCTCAGGTCTATGGTGATGCTCGGGTCTATGGTGATGCTTGGGTCTATGGTAATGCTCAGGTCTATGGTGATGCTTGGGTCTATGGTGATGCTCAGGTCTATGGTGATGCTCGGGTCTATGGTGATGCTTGGGTCTATGGTAATGCTCAGGTCTATGGTGATGCTTGGGTCTATGGTGATGCTGATTACATTGTTTTTAAAAATAACTGGTCGTCTGGGCGTTACTTCACTTGGACAAAATCAAATGATATGTGGGTAGTCGATTGCTTCTATGGGACAGGAAGAGAGCTAATCGAAAAAGCCTACAAAGACAGCGAAAGCAGCGGTAAGCATTATGAGGCTTATGTTAATTTCGTTGAAACGTTGAAAGGATTGAGTGAAAAACATGACTGAAAAAAACGAACGCTTTGAAGTTACCAATGACAGCCAACTGAATTGGGCGCTTGGCAAATACAAAGAGCATAAGATTCAATTTGATGAGTACGATATCCAAGCCGAGGAATCAAGAAAAATCCTTGAAGAAAAATATAACTCGGAATTGTATGGCATTGAGCAACGTCGATTGAAACTTCAAGCTGAAGAACAGAAGGAAATGGACTATTTCAAAGGATTGGCTGAGCAGTATTATTTAACTCTTGAGACAAAGAATCCCAAGAAAACAATCAATGGTAGTGTTCGATTTTCAAAAAAGGAAAATGTTTCATATGACGACAATTTGCTCTCAGAGCTTAAAGAAAAAGGGCTCAACAGATTCATCTCTGTTAAGACTAAAACGATTGAGAGTGTCGATAAAAAGGCACTCAAAGCTTTTGTAAAAGATGGCGGTCAGCTTATGTCGGAAGATGGCGAAATCGTAGAGGGTTTCAAGTTTGATAAAACAGAAGAATTTACAGTGAAAGTTTGAGGTGATTTATGACTATAAAAATAACTAAAGCAACTGATATTAATCGAACTGAAAATTGGAAAGTACTATTATACGGGAAGCCAGGACTTGGAAAGACAAGTGCAATTAAAGGGTTATCTGGAAAAACTTTGGTTCTTGATTTAGACGGCTCAAGTCGTGTCCTTGCAGGCTTAAAAAATGTAGATGTCATTTCATTTAATAGAGAAGAGCCGATTCAATCAATGAAGGAATTCCTCAACGAGTCAAAGAACTTGATTAATGGCTACAATACCCTAGTAATTGATAATCTCACGGCATTTGAGAAAGATTGGTTTGTTGCTCGAGGGCTGAATAGTAAGAATGGAATTCGAAATGAAATTCAAGACTATGGAGATTATACAAACTATTTCTTAAGACTTATTTCAAAAATATATTCTCTGCCAATCAATATTTATGCTACAGCATGGGAATCTAAAAGAGATGTTGATTTAGAGGACGGAACCAAGCTGACAGAATATATCCCTGATGTCCGCAATCAAGTTTTAAATCAATTGCTTGGGCTTACTGATGTTGTAGGAAGAATCCAAGTTAACCCAGCAACACACGGAAGAGGGGCAATACTTGAAGGAAGTGACGGTGTCTATGCAAAGAATCGCTTAGATGATCGTATAGCATGTAAAATCGAAGACTTGTTTAAGTTTGGTCAACAATCAAAACAAGAAAACACAGAAAACGGAGAACAAAAATAATGAAATTTAACAGAAACGAAATGAGTGCACTTTCAGGACAACAATTCACAGTAGGAGCGCATCTTGCAACAATTACTGATGTTAAAAATCAAAAATCTAAAAATGGCGATCCAATGTTCAAGTTTGATATTGAAGGTAATAATGGAGAAACTGCAAATAATTGGTTTTTGTTTGGTAAACCTTGGTCAGACGGTAACTTGCAAAGAATCCTTGTAAGTATTGAAGATAACAACCAAACCATTGCGCCGATTGATTATGGACACAACGAACAAACACTTAACTTCTTGAAAAATAAACGTGTATTTATTTTAGTAAAAGAACGAACTGGAACATATATTGATAAAAACGGAGATGAGAAAGCTGCGACAGGTACTGAGATTAAAACTTTCTTGTCACGACCAGAATTTGCTTCTTTCGGTGGAGGTCAACAAACACAGCAAAAAGCGAATGACCAATTTGGTGGGTCACCAATGGAAATTTCAGACGACCAACTACCATTCTAACTAAGTTATTGCTGGAGGGTGGCGGAACGAGCCGTAAAGTCAATGAGTAGATGCAATAGCATAACCACTCATAGCCAGCTTTAAATTTTGAAATTAAAAACTTGAAAATAAATTTTATAGAAAGGAGTGATTGTGGCACAAAGAAGAATGTTTAGTAAAAAAATAGTTGAAACAGATTTCTTTATGGAAATGTCACCAACAGCAAAATTACTCTATTTTTACCTAAATATGAGTGCTGATGATGATGGTTTCGTTGGTAATCCTAAAACAATTAAATTGATTAGCGGAGCTACTGATGATGACTTAAAAATACTTATTGTCAAGCAGTTTATCATTCCATTTGAGAGTGGAGTTGTCGTAATCAAAGATTGGAAGATTCATAATTACATCAGAAATGATAGATATAACGAAACGCAGTATTTAGAGGAAAAAAAGCAGCTTGTGATAGCAGAAAACGGAACTTATTCAAAAGTTGGTATACCAGACGTCATACCAACGGTATCCACAGGTAAGGATAGGTTAGGTAAGGATAGGTTAGGTAAGAGTAATAATACTATGTCAGATAAATCTGACGATGTTATTCCTTATTCTGAAATTTTAGATTATCTAAATAAAAAAACAAGTCGTAGCTTTAGGAATGTTGAGGCAAATAAAAAGCTTATCAGAACAAGATGGAATGAAGGCTATAAGTTGAATGACTTCAAAGCGGTAATTGACAATATGGTGATCAATTGGTCTGGTAAGAACTTTAATGGAGTCCCTGCTGAAAATTATTTGCAGCCAAAAACGCTATTCTCTAATAAGTTTGACAGCTATCTTAATCAGACGCAGATCAAAAGCGGAAATAATAAAACTGTCAAAGCTGCTCCAGAGTGGTCAGAAGCCAAAACGCTCAAGGATCGAAAGTATATGACAGATGAGGAAGTGGAGGCATTGCTTAATGGCTTGGAAAATACCTGAGAGCGCTTTTGATAAAGAACTTTCGAAGCATTACATGAGTTTCGTTCCAGGGGTCACTTATCAGCAGTTTGTCAGATATGTCAAGTGGGCTCACGAAAAAGAAATTGTGATGAACCCGGTAACTTTTATCGCATCGGTTAAGAAAATCGATAACGAGGCAGCAACCGAAATAATGATTTATGGAGAAGCGAGTGAAATTTGAAATAGCAATGAATCCGATGGCAAGCCCAAGGCCTAGATTTAGTAGTAGAGGCGGATTTACAAAAGCTTATATGCCCAAGGAATACATGGCTTGGAAAGCTCAGCTCTTATTCAAGTGGAAATTACTGAAATTGAAACAGGAAGTTTCAGGAAGGCCACTATTTGTTAAATTGGGATTTTATCTTGAGCCACCGATAGCGCTAGTAAAAGTAAAAAAGAATCAAGCAGCGCTTGAAGCAGAAAGAATTCCAGTAGTTAAAAAGCCGGACATTGATAATTTGCAGAAATCTGTACTTGATGCGCTAAACAAGCACGCATGGCCAGACGACAACCAAATCAGTGATATTTACGCAAAGAAGCGTTACAGCTTGCGACCACGGATTGAAATTGAAGTTGAAGAAGTAGAGTGGCTTTAATTCATGAAAATTACGGTTACATTGAGCGCTTAAACTGTTTCATGGATAATTTATCACGAACAAGCTAAAGGCGCTTAGAAGCTAAAATATGAGGGATAGCACCGACAGCCCTATTATTTTTGGAGAAATAGAATGAAATATAAATTTAAAGGGTATCACTGGGTTACTCAACAAGGCTGCCTAGTGTTTTCAGAACCTAAACGAATTTCAGTTTATACACAAGACAGTTTCGATTCACTAGAAGAAGCTAAAGCAGAGTGGATAAAAGACCCATGGATCGAAGATGGAGATATCTGTATTTTAGCAACCGAAATTACAAAGGGGGATTGGGACAGATGACAGTACAAGATTTACTAAAAACGATTGAAGACCCAGCAGTAATTACTTTTGTGGATAAAGAAAATAATGAGCTTATTATTTTCGAGCATGGAAATAGTACTGATATTTTCAACGCTGGGTTCTTATGGAGAAAAATAATTACTCTAACCGCTAAAAGGAACAACGAATTTGAAGCTATTTTAGAGGATGTAAAAAATGAAACTGAAAACTGAGATCAGGCATATTCCAGACACGGACTGGCTAGCTATCACAGTGCAATCAACTGACCATTATCAAAACTACATCGGCCGAGCACCAAAAGCTTTGATAAAAGGACCAGTGCTTAATTATGACGTACTTGGAGCCTCAGCACCAATTCAAGTTAACGGCTATACTGTTCACAGATTTCTAGTTAGTTGGAGATATAAGGAAACCGCAAAAAAATAAAAATTGATTGAAACGAGGTTGAATATGGCAGCATTTGACACGCTAACGCTTCTGGCGCTTTATGAGAATGTAAAGCAGGGTTATTTATCAGGTCGGAGAAACTCTGTCTGGATTGACGTTCCAGGCGATACAAAAGGCGTTAGGAACTCGAAGCAGCAGCAGGTACAAATTTACCGAGATATTTGTTCGCTTTACAATCAGGGCAGGCCCATGAGTTACCCACATCTTTTTAAATTACTGGAGCGGAAATTGAAAGAAACGATTATCGTTTTGGATTGAGAGGACGGAGAATGAGCGACGCCACCACCAACCGAACAGCGCAAAGATTACGGGCATATTGTTCCCATAGCTTTAGCAGCAATCAGCAACAACTTAGACGAAAACGTTGAGATCGAGGAAATTTATATACGCTTACGATACGACGGCGCAGCATTAAGTTATGACTTTAAAAATCAGCAAAAAGAAAGATAGAAAATGAAAAAAACAATCACACTCTTAACAGTGGCAGCGATCGCAGCCGCAAGCGGAACAAGCGCAGGAGCGGACACGATCAATGGCGTGCAAGTCACAAGCAATGACGGTCACACGATTACGCTTGCTGACGGCTCAATCGCACGCATTGACGGCAATCACGTATATATGGACGGCATAGGCGAGGTTATTCTTGCGCCTGACATTGTACCTCCAGCCGTGCCAAGTCAGCAAGCGCCACAGCGACAATCGACACCACAAGCGCCAGTTCAAGGAGTGCCGACACCGAAACAGGAAACACCGCAACCAATTTATCAAACGCCACAAGTGCCTGAAACACCACAAGAGCCAACTAAAACACCTAACCAACCTTTACAACAGGTAGAAAACGTGCCAGTTAAAACTTATCCACAGGATAATACACCTCTACCAACTCAAACAGCCGAAACTTTCCCGGTTACTGTTATTGAAGACCGTCCGAACAAGTCTAACATTACGCAAGGAGCAACTGAAACAACTCAAAAACCTGAAACTTTCCCAACCACAACAATTAAAGACACTGAAAAAGTTGAACCAATTAAAGTTCCAACCGAAACAGCACCAATTAAAACGGTAAGCGAGCCAACAAAGGACGCAAAACCAGTCGAACAAATTGAAACAATTGTTAGTATTGCCCCGCAAACCCCACAAAAGCAAGCTGATAGCATTAAAACAACGAGCCAACCTATCACACCAAAGCCAACTCAAACGCTAACACAGACCCCACGATTAGCCACAGCAATACTACCAACAACTGGTACAGATGATAGCTTATCAAACATCGCAACTATTGTAGGAGTGGTTATCATGCTCCTTGCAAGCGTTGGGGCTTTCATCGCACGAAAAGAAAACAAACACACAAAGGAGTTTAAATAATATGAAATTGGATAAGTACGCTATAGAAACAAAGCTCCAATGACTTCTTTCAAGAATAATATTATAAGGTTCCATAAATTACTAAAAATACTGGAGGGGATAGATGACAATTACTGAGCAGCAATTCTATGACATGCTCAATGTTGATGAACATATGAATTTCACAAATCAAATTCAAGAGCTTGTTTTTGATAAAAAAGGACGTGAAGAATTTTACTCTAAAATCTTAAATATCCACCATGACATGAGTGTTGATTTTTTCAGAGATTATTTTATGACTCACTCAGCTGTTTCGGCAAAAGGACAGCATTATACACCAGATGCACTTGGTAAGCTCACAGCGTTGCTTGTAGGTGGTTCTGGAGGTGCTGATTTAACTGGAGCTGGAACAGGAACTCTAATCATTCAAAAATGGCAAGATGACCGAATGAATACTGACTTTTTTAACTATTTGCCGAGTAACTATTGGTACCAGGCATTAGAATTATCAGATGAAGCTATTTCATTCTTGATTCATGCTTTTGCAATTCGAGGAATGAATGGTGTAATCATTCATGGTGATGCATTGGAAATGGCCGTGAAGCAAGTTTATTTCATTCAAAACAGTGCTAATAATCCGATTGGTTTCTCAGAGATAAATGTTATCCCTCACAGCAAAGATGCAATGGAATTTTTAGGGATTCATGAATGGACGGAACAGGCAATTGAACATATTGAAAGTAAATTTCCTGACTGGATTCCACTCATAGAAGAAAAGAAAGGACAGATGAGTTTATTTGACGAGGCTTGAATGACCGACAAACTAATATCGCTGGTCAATGACTGGTGGGGATGATGAAAGGAGGTACTGCAATGGCAACAACTTCGAATAGAATTAAAGAACTACGGAAAAAAAGGGGGATAACCCTTGTAGAACTTGCAGAAAAAATAGGAATAAAAAAATCTACCATATCAAGCTATGAAACAAGAGGAATTAATCCTAATGCAGAAAAAGCTCAAATTCTTGCAGATTTTTTCGATGTAGATGTAAAATATCTACTTGGCTATACTGATATGCCAGTTCGATACGAGGGCGCTCAAGATTTTGACTTAGATTGGATTATTAAAACTTATATTCAAGCAAATGAATCAGAGAAAGAATTTATAAAAAGTGCTATTAAATTAGTTGGCGATAGACTTAACTTGGAGGGATTGAATGAAACAATATTGGGTAATTGAAAATCATTTGGACGGAGGAATCTATCTGATGCCAGAAGATACTCCAGGAGAAGAATTAGAAGAAGCCGAAGATACTTGTGATATTTGTGGAGACAATGATTTAATTATTGGTCAGTTTTCAAACTGGCAACAACTGAAAAAACGGATGACTGATGATGAAAATTATTGTCCATATTCTGATGAATATTTGCAATCAGTATTTGAGGAGGACAACCAATGAAACTAATGTGTAAGCTGTTCGGGCATGATTTAAGATTCAATTGTCTGTATAATATTCACCCATATTGCAGGAGATGTGGGCTGCAAGTAAGATGGCTTGATATTTGGCTTGATAAACACATGGATTGAGGTGGAGAAAAATGAAGAAGATAAGTAGTGCAATTGGTTATATCATCGCCTGGATATTAATTATTCTGGTCTGTCTGCTTTTATTTTCAGCATTACTGTTATTACTAAAAATGTTGTGGTTTGGATATTAGGAGAATAAAATGACATTAATTGATGAAATTAAATCATCTCAAAAAGAATCGCATGAAAAATGGTTTGAGAGATGGTACAAAAAAGCAAATTTAGAAAATAATATCAGGATTTCAGCCGAAAAAGGATATACAGGTTTTAGAATTCAAGTAAGTGATCAGTGTGATAGTTATTTAAGGTTGAGACTAGGGAATAAAGAAACAACTTCTCTTTTAAAAGAAAAGCTCGGTGATGGTTTTGCCATAGCATTTAGAGAAATCCATGGAGAGAATTTTTTAGGAATTAAGACTTATAAATCATTCATTCAAATTTTATGGTAAACAAAAAAAGCCCGCTGGGAACGGGCTTCGGCAAGATTGCATCTAATCTTATTATACCACAGGAGGCTTTTGAATTGGCGGATAGATTAGATATGTTATTAAGTGATTACATGACAGGTATGCTTCAAGTTAAAATCAATTCGAGAGAACGCTGGATCACTCGTGAAAAACATGAGGAAAGAATCGGAAGCGGTGGGAGTAGTTCAAACACCGCACCACAAGAGCGCAACTATTTGATTAAGGAGGCTGATAAGGAACTTGGCAGACTTAATGATCAGAAGCAAACACTCGATGAGTTGATGGAAGTGATACACGGAACAAAAGTAAAAGAAATTATAATCGCTCGTTTTAAATATCGTTTGTCGTGGTCAAAAGTTGGACAAAGGATATTCTTAGATGAAGATGCTGCAAGAAAACAATATGCATCATTTAAAAAAACACTGAGAGATGGATTATGGAGAAGTACTTTGGGCTGATTTTACTTTCCGTTTTTAACCCGTTTTTTGCCCGTTTATATCCGAATTTAAGTGCGATAATGGTAGCATGAAGTTATCAACGAAAGCGCAAAATTACAATTTATTCGGTTGGACATACTTCGTTGTTGTGGCTGCATGGTCAAGGGGTTAAGACACTGCACTTTTAATGCAGAGGCGTGAGTTCGAATCTCACTCAGTCACATAATGGGTTGATAATAATATTCCCATGGTTTGAATCCATAAAAACAGCTTGGTAACTTGCGACTGTACAGTGATTGTCGTTACATTCACAACGGGGTTATTTAAAACATAGCAGGCTTGGAGTTATTTATCACTAACGTATAAATAACAAGTGGCGAGTTTATACTTAATGCTAGTAGCAAGCACGGTACGGGAACGTAGGCGCTCAGGGTTCGATTCCCTGACTTGCTATTATTATTTTATTACAGGTTGCCCAATGGGCAGCCTTTTATTGTTGGAGAAAGGAGCGAGTAGTAGTACTAGTAGCGGTTCTGTTGCGAAGTTTCCAAGTTTTCTAGATTTATTATAAAATGGAAGGGAAAAGAGAGCGAGGGGTTCCAAATGAATCATTTTAAGGGCAAACAATTCCAAAAAGATGTGATTATTGTCGCAGTAGGTTACTACCTCCGTTACAATCTGAGCTATCGTGAAGTTCAGGAATTGCTTTATGACCGTGGAATAAATGTTTGTCACACTACGATTTATCGTTGGGTTCAAGAATACAGTAAAGTGCTCTATCATCTCTGGAAAAAGAAAAATAGACAGTCCTTCTATTCGTGGAAAATGGATGAAACCTATATTAAAATCAAAGGTCGTTGGCATTATCTCTATCGAGCAATTGATGCGGACGGTTTAACCTTAGATATCTGGTTACGAAAGAAACGAGACACGCAGGCGGCGTATGCTTTCTTAAAAAGGCTCCATAAACAGTTTGGACAACCTAGAGTCATCGTAACTGATAAAGCACCCTCTATTGGCTCTGCATTTAGAAAGTTACAGAGAAATGGGTTATACACCAAAACAGAGCATCGAACCGTGAAATATCTCAATAACTTAATTGAGCAAGATCATAGACCAGTCAAACGTCGCAATAAATTTTATCGAAGTCTCCGGACTGCCTCAACCACGATTAAGGGCATGGAGACCATTCGAGGAATATACAAAAAGAACCGAAGAAATGGAACGCTCTTCGGCTTTTCGGTCTCTACTGAAATAAAAATTTTAATGGGAATAACAGCTTAAGAGGAACACGGGGCAGAAACGTTATTTTAAAATTTCAAACTTTGCAACAGAACCGGAAAATGTTATAATGAAACTGAATTTGTTATCGTTATCATTTTTGATAAGAAACTAAAATTCATATTTAAAAATAGAAAAGAGAACAACCATGAAACTTATCGCGATTGTTGGTACAAACTCCCAAAAATCAACGAATCGACAGTTGTTACAATATATGCAAAAACATTTTGCCAATCAAGCTGAGATTGAAGTGGTTGAAATCAAAGACTTGCCCATGTTCAACAAGCCCGAAAGCAAAATTCTCCCTGAAAATGTTCTTGCTCTTGCCCAAAAAATTGACGAAGCAGATGGTGTCATTATCGGTGCGCCTGAATATGACCACGCGATTCCCGCCGTCTTGATGAACGCACTCGCTTGGCTATCTTACGGCATTTTTCCCCTACTCAACAAACCCGTCATGATTACAGGGGCATCTTATGGAACGCTCGGCTCGTCCCGCGCCCAAGCACAATTGCGTATCATCTTAAACTCGCCAGAGCTCAAAGCTTCCGTGATGCCAGGCTCAGAATTTTTGCTCGCTCACTCATTGCAAGCTTTTGACGGCGAAGGCAATTTAATTGATTTGGAAACCGTTGAAAAGCTAGAAGCCCTCTTTACCGATTTTCGACTTTACGTCAAAATGACGGCCAAACTTACAAGCGCCCAAAAATTACTGCACAAAGAAGCAGAAAATTTTGACTGGGAAAATTTATAAGGAACTTTCGGAAAGAAAACTGAGAAAAAACGCCCCAAAACTTACAAGCGTTTTGTACACCTTTAGTAAACTTCCCGTATTTTTAAGGAGAACATGATGAAATTTGTTGGTATTGTTGGCTCAAATGCTGAGCAATCTTATAACCGGATGTTGTTACAATTCATCCAATCCCATTTTAAACAAAAATTCGAACTGGAACTTTTGGAAATTACAGAGATTCCAATGTTCAACCAAGATGTTGATGCGTCAGATAATTTCAATTTACGCTTTGTCTACAATAAAGTCTCGCGTGCTGATGGCGTCATTATTGCTACGCCAGAGCATAATCACACGATTCCAGTCGCCCTGAAAAGCTTGCTAGAATGGCTTTCTTTCGATCTTCATCCCTTTGAAGGCAAGCCAGTGATGATTGTTGGTGCCTCTTATTATGATCAAGGATCGTCTCGTGCCCAACTGCAATTGCGCCAAATCTTGGACGCGCCAGGAGTTAATGCTTACGTTCTGCCTGGCAATGAATTTTTACTTGGCAAAGCCAAAGAAGCTTTTGACGCAGCTGGAAATATCACAAATGCAGGCACAGTGAAATTTTTAGAGCTCTGCTTGGATAATTTTGTGAAATATGTTGGCGTTGTTTCAACATTGAAAAAACCAAAACCATTAGAACCAGAAGACTTGTATGTCACAAAACCGATTGCGACCACAATTGAAGGAATTGATCCAGATGACCCAGACTGGGTAGAAAAAGCAGCCGCTGTGACCAATGCCGTTTCTGGTAATACTTATGTCAAACTTGACCACGGAATTTTAACCGTTGATCAGATTGATATGTTCCTCAAATCAATGCCCTTTGAACTGACTTATGCAGATGACAATAATCAGTTTTTGTATTACAATAATGCCCATCAAGACCCAAATAGTATGCTGGCCAAACGGGTTCCCGAACAATCAGGCAATCGTCTGGGCACCGTTCATTCGTCATTGCCTCCTCAAAGGATGAAAAATGTGGAATGGGTTATTGCTAGCCTGCGTAGTGGTAACGAAGAATACGTGAGAACGATGATTCCTGGAGATCACACTAAGCTTATCAATACCCACAACTACCAAGCCATGTACTATCCAAACGGCAATTACGGCGGAATCAATGAAATTGTATTCAATTTTAAACCTTGGCTGGACTGGTATTTGCAACAAACAGGCCAACGCTTAGTTAGCGCAAACTCTTCCGCCGTGCCAACAGATGCGGCGACAGGCGCAAGTACAAACAGTTCAGCACCAGAAGCCGACGCTTCAACAGGCGCCTCGGCATCACACCATTCAGCGCCAGTATCTGACACAACAGCCGATGCAGATACAGGTGCTTCTAGTCACTAATTTAAAAAAAGAACATAAAATAATGTCTCAATTCAGGCATTATTTTTTAGTTAAAATCGACACAAAGCGGTTGACAGGATGAAAATTTATGCTATAATAAAAGTGTAGATAAATTGATATATACCAATTTAAGAATGGAGTAGCAGATAAAATGAAAGTTATCGTCGTAAAAAACCAACTTGAAGGCGCAAAAATCGGATTCGATTTGCTTAAAGAAGCCATGGAAAATGGCACAAAAACACTTGGCTTGGCAACAGGTTCAACACCAGTTGAATTTTACAATCAAATCGTTAACTCAGATCTTGATTTTACAGACATGACCTCAGTAAACTTGGACGAATACGTAGGACTTGACGGATCAAACGACCAATCTTACCGTTATTTCATGAACAAACATTTGTTTGAAGAAAAACCATTTAAAGAAAACTTCTTGCCAAATGGTAAAGCGGCAGATCTTGAAGCTGAAGCAAAACATTACGACCAAATCATCGCTGAAAACCCAATCGATTGGCAAATCCTCGGTATCGGTCAAAATGGACACATCGGTTTCAACGAACCAGGAACACCAGCCGAAATCACAACTCACGTCGTTGATCTTCAAGAAAGCACAATCAAAGCAAACGCACGTTTCTTCGAAACAGAAGCAGACGTACCACGTAAAGCGATTTCAATGGGCTTGGCATCAATTATGCAATCTAAAAACATCGTCTTGATGGCTTACGGCAAAGAAAAAGCTGACGCAATCAAAGGTATGGTAGAAGGTGAAGTAACAGTTGACCTTCCAGCATCAATTCTTCAAAAACATGACAATGTGATTGTTATCGCTGACGAAGCTGCAGCATCACTTTTGACAAAATAAATAAAAAAAGTCCACTTTGGGACTTTTTTACCCTTCAAAAAATACGTCAGCAATTTCTCTAGCCAAATGTACGCAGAGAAATTACTGACGTAAATGTCTGGAGCAAAATTTTTCAAAAAAACCACTGACCTAAGTCAGTGGTTATTTTTTATAAAGCCGATGATTTTCAAAAATCTCCGCCACAGAAAAAGCAGTTTCGTCAGCAAAAGAAGTATTGTGATTCAAGTCCAAATGTTCATCAAACATTTGCTCATACTCCGTAATTGACAAGCGTTTACGAGCATCTAGTAAGTTCAGGTGTTCAGTCTTACGTAAGTGTTTTTCATAGCCCTCAACCAACTCTCCTGAGAAAAATTCAGCGACCGTACCCGAACCATAACTAAACAAGCCCAGTCGATCACCAGCCACAAGCTGCTCAGAATTTTCCAAAAGTGAAATCAAACTCAAGTAGAGAGAACCCGTATAAAGATTACCCACACGGCGATTATAAGTAATCCCCTTTTCAAATTGCTCCATCAACTCAGCCGCATTGTCAGGCTGATGTGCCTCAAGCATAGGCAACAAGGCTTTTTTCCCCATTTTAGTATAAGGGGTATGGAAAGCAAGCGCCGCAAAATCCTCAAAAGCAAGGCCAGTCCGACGAGTATATTCTTGCCAAACCTGAGCAAAAGCATTGATATAAGTCTCATTTGAAAATTGCCCATCCACCGAAGGATAAGCTTGACCAAAAGGACGCCAGAAATCATAAATATCTTGGCTCAACGCCACACTATCATTATTCAAAGCCAAGATTCGTGGATTTGCCGTCACGAGCATAGCCACACTTCCAGCACCTTGAGTAGGTTCTCCGCCTGTGTTTAAGCCATATTTAGCAATATCAGAAGCAATCACAAGCACCTTTGCCTCAGGATTCAACGTCACATGATCTCGCGCCAAAATAAGCCCAGCAGTCGTTGCGTAGCAAGCTTCCTTCATCTCAATACTGCGAGCAAAAGGTTGAATTCCGAGCAAATCATGAACCACCACAGCCGAAGCCTTCGATTCATCCACGCTTGATTCCGTTCCGACAATGACCATGTCAATCGCCTGTTTGTCCGCCTCATCCAAAATTCCTGCCGCCGCATTCGCCGCGAAAGTAATAATATCTTGAGTTGCAGGATTGACTGCCATTTCGTCTTGCCCGATACCAATGTGAAATTTCGCAGGATCTACCCCACGAGCCAGCGCTAAGTCCGTCATATCAACAAAAGTATCAGGAACAAAAAAGGCAAGTTTATCTATACCGACTTTCATATCTTAAAAATTTTCTCATTTCCTAAAAATGAGAAACTCCTTTCAAATCTCTTTGCGAATGTATCAATTTTATCATAAAAAGTGAGGAAAACCTAATTCAGGTTCTTTTGCACAGCAAAGACAATGTAAAGAGCTTTTGACAAAAAATAAGCAAAATATGCTATAATGACTTTCGGAGGTTTACTCGTGAAAGAAATAGTAATCATTGACGCCTTGCGCACCCCAGTTGGAAGATACGACGGTGCGCTCGCTGAATATACAGCAGCAAACCTAGGCCAGCACGTTGTTTCATCCCTTCTAAAAAGACATGAACAACTCAAAACAGACATCGACCAAGTCATTTTTGGTAATGTCCTCCAAGCAGGCAACGGTCAAAACATCGCCCGTCAAATCGCCATCCAAAGCGGTTTATCAAACGAAGTTCCAGCCTCGACCATTAACGAAGTATGTGGTTCAGGCATGAAAGCCATTATTCTTGCCAAACAACTCCTGCAACTCGGAGAAGCCGAAGTCGTCATCGCCGGAGGCACAGAATCAATGTCTAACGCTCCTATTCTTAAAAACCGTAAAACGCAAGAAGAAAATCTTAGTATGCTCAATGATGGTTTAGTTGACGCCTTTTCAGGAATTTCTATGGGAATCGTTGGCGAAACAATCGCTGAACAATTTGGCGTGAGTCGCAAAGCTCAAGACGAATTTGCCCAAAACTCTCAAGAAAAAGCCGTCGCAGCCACGCAAGCAGGAGCATTCAAAGCCGAAATCGTTCCTCTTGGTAACCTTGAAGACGACGAAACACCACGTCCAAGCTCTAGCCTAGAAAAATTAGCAACCTTACGGACAGTTTTCAAAGAAAACGGGACAGTCACTGCTGGAAATTCATCACCAGTCAATGACGGCGCCTCAGCAGTCATCTTGGCAACCAAAGCCTATGCTGAACAACACCATATCCCTTATCTGGCTGAGTTGATTGATAGCACTGAAGTCGGCATCGACCCAGCAATCATGGGTGTTTCTCCCATCAAAGCTATCAAAAAACTCCTAGAGCGCACAAATCTTTCGCTCTCAGAAATTGACCTCTTTGAAATCAACGAAGCCTTTGCAGCATCAAGCCTCGCTGTTAATCAAGAACTAGAACTCCCAGCGGAAAAAGTCAATATCTACGGCGGTGCAATTGCACTCGGACACGCGATTGGTTCAAGTGGCGCAAGAATTCTTACGACTTTGAGCTACGCTCTAAAACACGAACAAAAAGCATACGGTATTGCTAGCTTGTGTATCGGTGGTGGTTTGGGACTTGCTGTTTTGCTCAAAAATCCAAACTATAAAAAATAAAAGCTAACAAAATCATCTTGTCAAAAACGGAGGATTTGCCCAGAATTTCTGGGCATTTTTGCAAAAAATGGAAAAGAAATTTTATCAAATGACGCCAGATGAGCGCCGACAAACGCTTAATTTATCTGCCCAAACTGAGCAAATTCTGAGCCAAATGACCCTAGAGTATGACATTGCCAACAATCTCATTGAAAACCAAATTTCTGAATTTGAATTACCAATGGGGCTGGCGCAAAATTTTATCGTTAACAACGAACGCTATCTTGTACCAATGGTCACGGAAGAACCTTCAGTTATTGCCGCCGCAAGCAATGGTGCAAAAATTGCGGGCAATTTCACTGCTACTATAAAAGAGCGACTTATGCGGGGACAGATTGTTTTTTATGAGGTTAAAAATCCGACAGCAATCGCTCAAAAAATCACTGAAAATCAGCTCGAAATTTTTGCTCACGCTGAAAAGACTTATCCCTCAATTATCAAACGTGGTGGAGGTTTACGCAGTATTTCCAGTCGCTTTTTTGATGAGCAGTCGTTTTTATCGGTAGACTTTAAAGTTGATGTTCAAGATGCAATGGGGGCTAATATTGTCAACTCTATCTTGGAAGGAGTTGCCGAGCTTTTTCGTGAATGGTTCCCAGAAGAAAAAATATTATTTAGCATCCTTTCTAACTTTGCTACGGAATCTTTAGTCAAAGTCAGCTGTGAAATCCCCGTCGCTAGACTCTCTAAAACAAGTAATGGCGCAGAAGTTGCTGAAAAAATTGCTGCCGCTTCCCAGTTTTCAAAACTCGATCCCTACCGTGCCACCACTCATAATAAAGGAATTATGAATGGAATTAACGCCGTTGTTTTGGCCACAGGTAATGACACAAGAGCCATTGCTGCGGGCATTCATGCCTATGCCGCAAAATCTGGTCACTATCAAGGCTTAGCCACTTGGCGTGTGCAAGCTGATGTTTTAGTGGGAGAGTTAGAACTCCCATTACCCGTTGCCACCGTGGGCGGGGGCGTGAAAGTCTTACCCAAAGCTCAAGCCGCAATGGAAATTTTAACCATTACCGAAGCTAAAAAACTTGCCCAACTCATCGTCGCAGTAGGCTTGGCCCAAAATCTAGCCGCCTTGCGTGCCTTAGTCTCAGAAGGCATTCAACAAGGACACATGAGCTTACAAGCTCGTTCATTAGCTTTATCAGTAGGAGCAAAAGGCGATGAAGTCGCCAAAATCACCAGCCGTCTCCGCCAAGAAAAACTAATGAACCAAGCGGTAGCAGAAAAGCTTTTGGCTGACATTCGCAAAGCACCTAAAAAATAAAATGACCTGTCAAGTTTTTTTCTTGACAGCACTCTTTTCATCTGCTATAATAATGAAGTACTAAAAAATTAGAAATAGGAAATATATAAATGTCTGTAAAAATTCGTTTGACTCGTATGGGTTCTAAGAAAAAACCTTTCTACCGTATTAACATCGCTGATTCACGTGCTCCACGTGATGGTAAATTCATCGAAACAGTTGGAACATACAACCCACTTGTTGCTGAAAACCAAGTTACTTTGAAAGAAGAACGTGTTTTGGCATGGTTGGCTAACGGTGCACAACCTTCAGATACAGTTCGTAACCTCCTTTCAAAAGCTGGCGTTATGAAAAAATTCCACGAATCAAAACTTTCTAAATAATTTTGAAAAAAGCTGCTTTCTAGCAGCTTTTCGTGAATCATTTAAAAAATCACATAAAATGGACTTAACAACTAAGTCAGAGTAGAGGTAAGAAATGCAAAAAGATGTGAAAGAACTTGTTTTAACCATCGTAAAACCTTTGGTTACCCAACCAGATGAAGTTTCCTTGGAGCTCATTGAGGGCGAAGAATTTATGGAATATCATCTCAAAGTCGCTGAAGGCGATATTGGGCGGATTATCGGTCGACAAGGTCGTATTATCCAAGCCATTCGTACAGTGGTTTATTTTGTCCCTGTCGAAGGCAAAAAAGTGCGCCTTTTGGTTGATCAATAAAAATAAAAGAGCTCATCTTTTGTGATGAGTTTTTTTGCTCAATAAAATACAAATAGAGAGGAATAAAATTGGATAATAAAAAAGGAATTTTACTTGTCGCCCTTGGCACACCTCGTTCTTATAAAACAGAAGATGTCAAAGCTTATTTGAAAGAATTTTTGAGTGATCCCCTCGTCATTCAAAAGCCGCGCTGGTTGTGGCTCCCTATTTTGAATGGAATAATCTTAAAGGTAAGACCTGCAAAATCAGCCGAAATGTACAAACAAGTCTGGACAGAAAAAGGCTCACCACTTTTAACTTACACCATCGCTCAAACAAAACAATTGCAAGGGCTCTGTCCAGAAAAAGAAGTCCATTTTGCGATGACCTATGGTGAACCACGGATTCACACAACGATTGCCAAAATGCGTCAAGCAGGAGTGAATGACATTACCGTCCTTCCGCTTTATCCAATGTATTCTTTGACGACAGTTGAGCCAATCATCCAACAAGTTAAAAAAGTGGATGCTCAAATCAAAGTGATTCGTGATTTTTATCAGTTCGAAAGTTATATTGATTTACTAGCACAAACCATTCGAGAAAAATGGCAGACTCAGCCTTATGATAAAGTTATTTTTAGTTATCACGGCATTCCAGAAGCTTATGTGACCAAGAAAAAAGATCCTTATAAAGCCCAATGTCAAACTCTAACACGTCGTCTTGTGGCAAAATTAGGACTTGATTCTGAGCAGTATGAGCATACTTATCAGTCAAAATTTGGCCCAGACAAGTGGCTAGGCCCAGCAACCATTGAACGTATGGCAAAATTCTCTTCCGAAGGAATCAAAAAAATCTTGATTTGCTCCCCCGCCTTTGTCGCGGATTGTTTAGAAACACGCTATGAGCTTGAAATTGAAAACAAAAAAGTCTTCCTTGAAAATGGCGGAGAAATTTTTGATTTTGTTCATCCCTTTAACGATTCAGCCGCTTTTACCCAAGTTTTAAAAGAAATTGTTCAGTAAAAAAGAAAAGCTCATCAGCCGGTGAGCTTTTTTTAGTTCTTGACTATTTCCGAACATTAAACGAATTTCTTTGTGGAATGTTTTATTCAGACTTTTCTATTTTTGAAAATTAAAATAAGATAGAATTAGAAAGTGAGTTGGGAAATGAAAATTTTAGTAATTGGCTCTGGGGGTCGAGAGCACGCGATTGCAAGGAAGTTTATGGAAAGTCCACAAGTCGATGAAGTCTTTGTGGCACCAGGGAATTTAGGAATGGTTCAAGAAGGAATTCAACTGGTTGATATTTCCGAACTTTCAAACGAAAAATTAGTAGAATTTGCTCAAAAGCAAAACATTTCGTTAACTTTTGTTGGTCCGGAAACAGCCTTGATGAATGGAGTTGTGGATGCTTTTGAAAAAGCCAATCTGCAGATTTTTGGACCTAAGAAAGCAGCAGCAGAGCTGGAAGGATCAAAGGATTTTGCCAAATCCATCATGACCAAATATGGTGTACCAACGGCTCAATATGCCACATTTGTAGCTTTAGCGCCTGCATTAGCTTATCTGCATCAAGTGGGTGCGCCAATTGTCATCAAGGCAGATGGCTTAGCCGCGGGAAAAGGAGTTACGGTAGCTTTTGATATCGCCACTGCTGAAACAGCACTTGAGGCCATTTTTTCCGAGCCAAATGGAAAAGTTGTCATAGAAGAATTTTTGGATGGCGAAGAATTTTCACTCTTTAGTTTCGTACACGCAGGAAAAATTTACCCGATGCCTTTGGCGCAAGATCACAAGCGAGCTTTTGATGGTGATAAAGGGCCAAATACTGGAGGGATGGGGGCTTATTGTCCAGTCAGCCATATCTCAGAAGAGGTAATCAATGAAGCCCTTGAAAAAATTGTGAAACCAACAGTTGCCGGGATGATTGCCGAAGGAAAATCCTTTACAGGTGTACTTTATGCAGGGTTGATTTTGACGGAAGATGGCCCTAAAACGATTGAATTCAATGCCCGCTTTGGCGATCCGGAAACGCAGGTAGTGCTTCCTCGCTTGACGAGTGATTTGGCACAAGCAATTCTTGATATTTTGGACGAACGGCCACCCGTCTTGACATGGTTGGACAAAGGGATTACCTTGGGTGTTGTTGTGGCAGCTGAAGGCTATCCAACCCAAGCTAAAACAGGCTTTGCGCTCCCAGAACTACCTGAAGATTTGACAGTATACTATGCAGGAGTGACAAAAAAACAAGAGCAACTTGTTTCAGCAGGTGGGCGAGTTTATCTGGTCGCCCAAACGGGTGCAGATGTAGCCAGCACGCAAGAAAAGCTTTATCAAAAATTAGCAAAATTAGATCATACGGGCTTTTTTTACCGGCATGACATTGGTTCAAGAGCGGTAAAATAAAGCAAGCGCAAAACACTTAAACTAAAGGAGAAAAAGTGGCAGAAGTAGCGATTATCATGGGTTCAAGCTCAGATTGGGCAACAATGAAAGAAACAGCAAATCTACTCGACGAATTTGAAGTAAATTACGACAAAAAAGTGATTTCAGCACATCGCACGCCAGCTCTAATGGCTGAATTTGCCAATAATGCTCGAGAAAATGGCTACAAAGTCATCATCGCTGGCGCTGGTGGCGCGGCACATTTGCCAGGTATGGTGGCAGCTCAAACAACGCTTCCTGTGATTGGAGTTCCTGTAAAATCAAACGCTTTATCTGGGCTGGATTCCCTTTACTCGATTGTGCAAATGCCTGCTGGCGTCCCTGTGGCGACGATGGCAATTGGTCCTGCGGGAGCAAAAAATGCAGCGCTGTTTGCCGTAGAGCTATTGGCCAATCAGAGTGAAGTTTTGCATGAAAAAATAGTTCATTATCGGCTGCAAGCCACTGAATTAGTCAAGCAATCTAACGACGCATTGATTTAAAAATCAAAAGAGAGGAAAAGCCGTGAAAAATAAGAAAAAAACAATCGGAATTATCGGTGGTGGGCAGCTCGGTCAAATGATGGCAATCGCAGCTCAATACATGGGGCATAAAGTGATCACGCTTGATCCTGACCCCAATTGTCCAGCCGCAAAAGTTTCTGATGAAATGATTATTGCTGCTTATGATGACGTCGAACATCTGCTGGGATTGGCCTACACTTGTGATGTGGTGACTTACGAGTTTGAGAATGTTTCGGCAGAAGCACTTCATGAAATTGAATCCTGTGTGAAGATTCCACAAGGGATTCGGCTGCTTGAAATAAGTCAAAATCGGAAGTTCGAGAAAACATTTTTAACCCAAGAAGCCAAGGTCAACGTGGCCCCATGGCAGCTGATTTCAGGGCCGGCTGATTTGCCAGAAGAAGTCACAAAAAAACAAGTCCTCAAAACAACGACAGGAGGCTATGACGGTCACGGACAAGTCGTTTTGAGCACTGACGAGGATTTGGTCGCAGCGAAATTACTGACGGAACAAGCCGAATGCGTACTTGAAGATTTCGTCAGCTTCGACCGAGAAATTTCAGTCATCATCAGCGGAAATGGTCAAGATTTTGTGACTTTTCCCCTCGCTGAAAATGAACACCGCGAAAACATCTTGCACCAAACCATCGCCCCAGCACGCGTCAGTGAAGAAATTGCTGACCAAGCTCGCCAGATTGCCCTATCTATCGCCCAAAAATTACAACTGGCTGGCACCTTGTGCGTAGAAATGTTTTTGTCTGCTGACGGCGAAATTTTTGTCAATGAATTAGCCCCGAGACCACACAATAGTGGGCATTACACCATTGAAGCCTGCGATTTCAATCAGTTTGACTTGCACATCAAAGGAATCTTGGGACACAAGTTGCCCACTCCCCAACTGCTAAAACCAGCCATCATGCTCAATGTTTTGGGCCAACACATTGCACCCACGGAAAATTTGCTTGAGCTGCACCCCGACTGGCATCAGCACGACTATGGCAAGAGCCAAGCCAAGCATAATCGCAAAATGGGTCACCTCACGATTTTAACGGACGACTTTGCCGCAACCCTTGAAGCAATTTCTAAAACTCAGATTTGGTAATAAAAAAACACATTTGCTCATAAAGCAGATGTGTTTTTTCTTACCCGCAAACGCGTCAGTAAAAAAGTCCAAAGCTACCACTGACGGATTTGTCAGCCAGCAGAGAAAATACTGACGTAAATTTTCGTCAGCAAAATCTCTCCCTTGTCGTAGCATCCGTCAGTAAAAAAGTCATCCCAACTAGTAATAATAAGCACCATCAGCATTTTTCAACAGAAAATGACAACGATTCCACTTTAAAATCGAAAAACTTGTAAGAAAAAGCAAACAGAAAGCGATATCATTAGTACTGTAAGAAAGAGGTCAGTCCGTTAACTCAAAAGGATTTTGTGAAAATTTCGATTTGAACAAACGTTGGAGATAACGATAACTTTCCACCTCATCATACAACTTTTGGTTATCAATAAAATCTTGATTATCAAAGTTTTGATTAGATGAAGCTTGCAGCGAAAGCTCCGTTTGTCCTTGTTGCTTACGAAAAAGTTTTGGTGAAATCCCATAACATTTGGAGAAAGCATTATTAAGCGTGCGGATATCTGAAAAGCCACACGCATAACAAATTGATAACAAACTATCATTTGTTGAAGCAAGCAAAGAACGAGCCTTTTCACAACGCAGATTATCCAAATATTCTTTAAAAGTAATACCAAAATTAGCTTTAAAGAAATGAGAAAAATAAGTGCGTGAAAAATTTTCGCGAGCAGCTAAATCATCCAAACTAATCTTTTGTGTATAGTGTTCATGGATATACGAAGTGATACGAGAAATACGCTCCTGCAAATCCATCAGTTTATTTTGTTGTGTTCCCGAAAGTACTGCATGATTACAAAGTTTCAAAAGTTCATCCAGAACCAAAGAAGCATAACCGTAAACACGCAGTGGCGAATTAAGCGACGTTTCAAAATAACTCATCGCAGCTTGCAAGACAAAACGAAGCACTTCAGGGGAGGCAGTAAAGCTAAAAGGCTTACTCTCAAAAATCATTTTACCCAGCTGAGGATAAACATCATCCAAAAGCGTCGATGAAAACTGCAAAATCAGCAATTTCATCGGCTCAATCGAAACAAACTCATGCGTTTGACAGCTATTAAAAATGATTCCTCCCCCGCGGTTAATTTCAAACTCAGTATCTTGAGTTCTGATGATGCCTCTTCCTTCAAGTAGGAAAGAAACTTCTACATCAAAATGCAAGTGTGGTCTGCGATAAGCAATATCCACTAACAAAAAAGTGAGATTATTTACTCGTTGATGAGTAACAGTCTCCAATTCATTTTTCACGTCTATTACCTCCTGATAGCTATTGTATCATAAAAAAGTGCAAGACATATCAGAGTTTAGAAAAATATTAAAATAATTTAATTTAGGAGGAGCTATAAAATGGCTTACTTTAACAACATCGCACCAATCAAATACGAAGGCACAAAAACAAAAAATATGTTTGCTTTCCGTCACTACAATCCAGAAGAAGTGGTGCTTGGTAAAACCATGGAAGAACATCTTCACTTTGCCCTTGCATTCTGGCATACCATCACGATGGATGGCGCTGACCCATTTGGTAGTGCGACAATGGAACGTCCTTGGGATCTTGAAGGCGGTACAGAACTTGAAATTGCTCACCGTCGTGTTGATGCCTTCTTTGAAATCGCTGAAAAATTAGGCGTGAAATACTATTGCTTCCACGATGTTGATATCGCTCCTCAAGGAAAATCATTGAAAGAATTTTACGCCAACCTTGACGAAATCACAGACCACCTCCTTGAAAAACAAAAAGAAACAGGCATCAAACTCCTTTGGAACACAGCAAATATGTTCTCAAACCCACGTTACATGAACGGTGTTTCAACATCTAACCGTGCTGAAGTATTCGCTTATGGTGCTGCTCAAGTTAAAAAAGGACTTGAACTTTCTAAAAAACTCGGTGGTGAAAACTATGTCTTCTGGGGTGGTCGTGAAGGTTACGAATCACTTTTGAATACAGATATGGCGCTTGAAATGGATCACATGGCTAAATTCTTCCATATGGCAGTTGATTACGCTAAATCAATCGACCATTTGCCAATCTTCTTGATCGAACCAAAACCAAAAGAACCAATGACTCACCAATACGACTACGATGCAGCAACAGCGATGGCCTTCTTGCAAAAATATGACCTGACTGACTACTTCAAACTCAACTTGGAAACAAATCACGCTTGGTTGGCAGGTCACACCTTTGAACATGAATTGAACACAGCACGTAGCTTCAACGCTTTGGGCTCAATCGATGCGAACCAAGGGAACTACTTGCTTGGATGGGACACAGATGAATTCCCAACACTCGTTATTGACATTACCCTTGCGATGCATCAAATTCTCTTGAATGGTGGCCTTGGTAAAGGTGGAATCAACTTTGACGCTAAAGTACGTCGTACTTCATTCAAAGCTGAAGATTTGCTCCTTGCTCACATCGCTGGTATGGATACTTATGCCCGTGCCCTCAAAGGTGCAGCAGCCATCGTCGAAGACAAATTCTTGTCAGACATTGTTGCAGAACGCTACGCTTCATATAAAAACACTGAAGTGGGTCAATCTATCGAAAATGGTACAGCCACATTTGAAACATTGGCAGCCTTCGCCCTTGAACATGGTGATGATATCGAGCTTGACTCTAACCACTTGGAACACGTTAAATCAGTATTGAACGACTATCTCGTATAAAACAGTTTAGAAATAAAGAGGAGTTGAGGGTTCTCCCCTCAACTCCATTTTTAAAGATGAGGAACTATAATGTCTTATGTGTTAGGAATTGATTTAGGAACATCCAGTCTAAAAGGAATTCTGATGAATGAAGCGGGTGATTTAATCACTACCAAATCAGCAGAATACAAGATTGATACCCCTAAACAAGGATATTCTGAGCAGCGTCCTGAATATTGGGTTGTTGCCCTAGAAGCAGTACTGACAGGTCTGTCAGTAGAAGTTTCAGACTTTGGACAAAACCTAGCAGGGATTTCATTCTCTGGGCAAATGCACTCTTTGGTCGTCCTAGATGAAAATAATACCCCTGTCTATCCAGCGATACTCTGGAATGATGTCAGAACAAGCAAACAATGTGTCGAAATCACTGACAAACTAGGCAGTCGTCTGCTTGAAATCACCAAAAATATTGCCCTTGAAGGCTTCACATTACCCAAAATTCTCTGGCTGCAAGAAAACGAACCAGCCGTTTGGGCGCGCGTGAAAAAAATCATGTTGCCAAAAGACTATCTAAGCCTATGGCTGACAGGAAATGCCTATACGGAATATTCTGATGCGGCAGGAACTTTATTGCTTGATATTGAAAAAAGAGAATGGTCTAAAGAAATTGCCGAAACTTTCAATATTGATTTGTCTATTTTGCCAGAATTGACCGAATCCACTGGTCAAACTGGTCTTATCAAAGCAGAAATTGCTGAGCGTTACAAATTGACCAAAGCAGTCAAAGTTTTCGCTGGTGGAGCAGATAATGCCGCAGCCGCACTTGGTGTGGGTCTGATAAACGAAGAAGTCGGCTTGATTTCCATGGGAACATCAGGTGTAGTCTCAGCTTACGAGCCAAAGATTGCAGATTACAAAGGAAAATTACACTTCTTTGATCACACCGTACCAGGAGCTTATTACTCAATGGGTGTGACCTTAGCCGCTGGAAATTCGCTCAATTGGTACAAAGAAACATTTGGCAAAGGCTTATCGTTCAACGAACTCTTGTCCGAAGTCTACACGGTTGCACCGGGTTCTGAAGGTTTGCTTTTCACACCATATATCGTTGGCGAACGCACACCCCATTTTGATTCCAAAATTCGTGGTAGTTTTGTAGGAATCTCAGCACATCATGAACAACGTCATTTTTCACGCGCTGTTCTTGAAGGAATTACTTTCTCACTGCGTGATTCCAAAGATATTATGGAAGCAACCAAAGGGAAGAAATTTAAACAATTGATTTCAGTTGGTGGTGGGGCGCAAAACCCAGACATCATGCAAATGCAAGCAGATATCTTCAATGCTGAAATGATTCGTTTGACCGTTGAGCAAGGGCCAGGTCTTGGTGCTTGTATGATTGCCGCTTACGGTTGTGGTTTCTACGACACATTGGAAGAAGTAACCAAAGCCTTTGTTCACTACAAAGAAGCCACTTTCACACCAAAACCAGCTAATGTTGCTCGTTATGAAAAAGTCTACCAAATCTGGAAGAAAGCCTACCAAGCAACAGCTGGACTTTCTCACGAATTAGTTGATTTTAACGAAGAAGGCTAATTATGACATTTACCATTTCTGAAGAAAACTTGCCTTTTAATGCTGACAGGTCTATCAGACAGATTACCCTGTCAAATGAACAACTCACCATTGTCGTCCATGATTTCGGGGCGCGTGTTCACAAAATTCTCACACCTGATAAAAATGGAACATTTGAAAATATCCTCTTGTCCAAAGACAATTCCGAATCCTATGCAAATGACGGAGGATATTATGGTGTAATCTGTGGCCCAGTAGCTGGCCGTATCGCAGGCGCTACTTATGGATCTGTCAGATTAGAGGCAAATGAAGGAAAAAACTCACTGCATTCAGGAAGTCGCGGCTGGGAAAGACAATTTTGGGATTATGAAATGTTCCAAGACGAACATTCTATCGGTATTACTTTTAGTCTGACGGACGGGCAATCTGGCATTCCTGGCTCCATTGAAGCAACTGTGACCTACAAATTAACGGATAATAAATTGGAAGTTTTTCTGACAGGTTTGTCCGGAACAGACACTATTTTTAATCCCGCTTGGCATCCCTATTTCAATCTCTCAGCAGGTCGTTCAACAACAGAAAATCACCGCCTCCAAGTCAATACTGATTTTGTAGTTGAAACAAATTCAGAAAATATACCAACGGGTCGTCTGCTTAATGTTGACGACACCTCTTATGACTTGCGAGAAAGCGCTTCAATCAAGGACATTTTAGCCAAAAATCCCACAGGATTTGACGACTGTTTTATTTTCGACAAAGTAGCAGCAGAGAAAAAATTAGTCCTTTACGAACCAACTTCTGGACGTCAATTGACAGCTACCACAGACCGTCAAGCCGTGGTCATCTATACGGCGACCAATCCTGAAACTCAGTCTATGATTGACGGCAGTCCAATGTCTGCAAATCGTGGCATTGCCATAGAATTTCAAGAAATTCCAGACCTCGTTCATCATCCCGAATGGGGCGACATCACTCTGCCAGCAGGACAGAAAAAGAGCTATCACAGCACTTTCGTCTTCACTGCAGAATAAAATTTGAGTGAATTCCTAAGGAGAAGCTCAAGAAATTAGCTGGCAAATTTGTCAGTAACTTAAAATGCTTATATTTTATTAAAAATTAGTTAGGAGAACTAATAATATGAGTGAAACAACAACTCAAATTCGCGAAGATGAGTATAAAAAGCTCACACTTGGCGAACGTGTCGGGTATGGTCTTGGTGACTTTGCCCAAAACTTAACTTTCGGTACAGTAGGGGGCTTCTTGGCACTTTACATGACTACCGTCAATGCCATTGGTACAGCGACTGCAGCCTTAATCTTCTTGATTGTGCGTATCATCAACGTGGTTTGGGATCCATTCGTCGGTACTTTTGTCGATAAGCACACGTCCAGAGCTGGTAAATATCGTCCTTGGTTGCTTCGTGCAGGTATTCCGCTGATGATTTTCGCCCTCTTGATGTTTGCACCACTTCCTGGTATCAAAGGAAATGTTCCATTTGCATTTATCACTTACTTCTTAATGGACTTAGTTTATTCCGTTGTTAACATTCCTTACGGCTCCCTCAATGCTTCATTGACTCGTGACCCAGAATCCGTTGACAAATTGACTTCAACACGGATGATGCTTGCCAATGGCGCCAATCTTTTGGTTTATACCTTGTTCCCAATGTTCGTCCAAATGGCAGCGCCAAAAGACAACAAACTTCAAGATACTGGACTCTTTGGATTGAAACTCCACATGGGGACTTATACAGACCCTTCAGCTCAACACGCATGGTTCTCAGTCTATCTGGTTTACGCTATTCTTGGTGCCATTGCATTGATTCTCTGCTACAAGTTCACAAAAGAACGTGTCGTAGCCACAGCAGAGCAATCAGCACAAGTTAAAACAACCGACCTTTTCGTCGAATTGAAAAACAACCGCCCATTGGTTATTCTTGGTTTGTTCTTCATGTTGGCATTCACATTCATGTTCTTCATGAATACTGTAAATGGTTTCTTCAACCAATTCGTTGTCCAACACAGCCCTTGGATGGGTGCCGTTGGTTTGGTCTCATCTATTCCTGGTATCGTCTTCCCAGTTTTCTGGCCTAAATTGAAAAAAATCTTTGGCAAAAAAGGTTTCTTCCATTTCTTCCTTGGTATGTTCATCGTTGGTGAACTCTTGACTTGGGTTTGGTCAATGAACGGGATGCATGATGCACTCTGGCTGGCTTACGTGTCAACATTCCTCAAACAATGGGGCTTGACATCAGCAACTGGTTTCATGTGGGCACTTGTACCTGAAGTCGTTTCTTATGGTGAATTGAAATCTGGTAAACGTAACGCTGCAATCATCAACGCAATCATGGGACTCTTCTTCAAGATTGGTTTCACACTCGGTGGTGCTTTGCCACTTGCACTCTTGTCTGTATTCCATTTCAACGAAGCAGCAGCAACACAAACAGCTAATGCCATTGCAGGGATCAACGTGACTGCAATCTGGATTCCAGCTGCTCTTGCTATCGTATCAATGATTATCATGCAATTCTACCCAATTTCTGACAAAGACATTGTTGACATCAACACACAACTTGATGCTAAACGTGCAGAATTGAAAGGATAGTTTCAAAAGTGATTCATTAGATCGAGATTTTGAAAGCTGACGACATTTTCGTCAGCTTCACAAAGTCCCAATCATTTGATAGGACTGACAGAATTAAAACAAAGGAGATTTGACAAATGTCAACAATTCAAAATCCAATCCTTCCGGGCTTTAATGCTGACCCAAGCATTATTCGTGTGGGGGATACTTATTACATCGCAAACTCAACTTTTGAGTGGTTCCCCGGTGTACGTTTGCATGAGTCGAAAGACTTAGAACATTGGAATCTCTTGCCAAGCCCATTGTCCACTACAACCCTGCTTGACATGAAAGGTAATCCATCATCAGGAGGAATTTGGGCACCAGATTTGTCTTACGCTGACGGTAAATTCTGGTTGGTTTATACCGACGTGAAAGTCACAGAAGGTGCTTTCAAAGACATGACCAACTATCTGACAACTGCCACAGACATCAAAGGGCCATGGACAGACCCAATTAAACTCAACGGTGTCGGTTTTGACGCCTCACTCTTCCATGATAAAGACGGTCGCAAATATCTCGTTCAACAAACTTGGGATCACCGCGAATATCATCATCCATTTGACGGTATCACATTGACTGAATTTGATGTTGAAACCATGAAGTTGAAGCCAGAAACAGCTCGTACCATCTACACAGGTACTCATGTCAAACTCGTTGAGGGCCCACACCTCTATCAAATCAATGATTACTATTACCTCTTTGCTGCCCAAGGTGGTACAGTCTTCACTCACCAAGAAGTAGTCGCACGTTCTAAATCTTTGGATGCTTACAGCTTTGAAACAGAACCAGGCGATCCATTCTTGACAAACCTTGATACCCCAGACAACTACGTGCAAAAACAAGGACACGGTGGTTTGGTCTCAACACCTGGCGGAGAATGGTACTATGCTTCCCTCATGGCTCGTCCTTGGAACCACAAAAATGAATCAAGCACAGACCCACGCGGTTGGTCAACACTTGGTCGTGAAACGTCTATCCAAAAAGTCGAATGGGACGAAGCAGGCTGGCCACGTATCGTTGGCGGACATGGCGGTACTACATTTGTCGAAGGACCAAAAGATGCTATCTTAACAAAAGCACCAGCAGACCATAGTCAACACGATGACTTCACAAGCCCAACTCTTGATATCAACTGGAATACTCTGCGTGTCCCATTTACCGAAAAAATGGGTACGACAGGCGACGGCAAATTGACTTTGGTTGGACAAGGTTCACTTGCCAACACTCATGATTTGTCATTGATTGCCCGCCGTTGGCAAGCCTTCTACTTTGACGCTCAAGTCAAAGTAAAATTTGATCCATTCAGCTACCAACAAATGGCAGGTTTGACCAACTATTACAACGACCGCCATTGGAGCTTTGCATTTATCACATGGAACGAAATTAACGGTCACGTCATTGAAGTTGGCGAAAATAACCGTGGAAACTACACTTCGTACCTGAAAGATGATGCGATTAAAATCCCAGAAGGCACTGAATACGTCTGGTTCCGTACAAAAGTTCGCAAAGAATCTTACACTTATGAATACAGCTTTGACGGCACAAACTTCACGGAGATTCCTGTGACTTTAGACGCAGCAATTCTCTCTGATGACTACGTTCTCCAAAGCTACGGTGGATTCTTCACAGGCGCATTCGTTGGTCTTGCAGTTGTTGACTACGCAGGCTACGATGCCAAAGCAGAGTTTTATGATTTTGATTATAAAGAACTTGGCGATAAAGTCCTCGAAGACGGTGCATACACTTGGAAAGCAAGTGAATCGCGCTTCGATTAAGCAAAATAAGAGAGGAGTTACCCCACTCAAGTAATTTTAAAAATTTGAAAGGACGTCCTTTCTCTTACCCTATGGGTAAGAGAAAGGACGTCCTTTCTCTTACCCTATGGGTAAGAGAAACACTAACCAGCTAAGAATTTTATGGTGATTACACCACTCATTTAAAGTCAAGGAGGCTTTAAAATATGAAACCAACATCAAAAGTATTACTTGCTGCAACAGTTGGATTTGCTGCATTATCACTTGCAGCGTGTTCAAATTCGCGTTCCAGCTCTAGTTCAACAGATCCTAAAAGTATCACTGTTGGGATTTCTATGCCAGACAAAGCGTTACAACGCTGGCCATCAGCTGCGAAGGATTTGAAGAAAGATCTTGTTAAAAAAGGCTACAAATTGGATATCCAATATGCCAATTCTTCAACCTCTACTCAATCTCAACAAGTCCAAAATATGGCAAACAAAGGAGAAAAATATATTGTTATTGCTGCTCAAGACGGTACAACCCTCGGTCCAGCCGTTGCAGCAGCTAAGAAAAACGGAGCCACAGTCATTGCGTATGACCGTTTAATCATGAATACACCTGATGTAGATTACTATGCAACCTATAATCTACAAGGTGTCGGTAAACTTCAAGCCCAAAGTATTGTCGAAAAACTTGGTTTGGACAAAGGGGCTAAAGGACCTTTTAATATCGAATTGCTCGGTGGTTCTGCAACAGACAACAATGCACCACAATTCTTCAAAGGTGCTATGAGCGTTTTAGACCCTTACTTCAAGTCAGGTGCGTTGGTTTCCCAATCTAAAAAAGGAATGAATGATAATTTCCAACAAGTAGCCATTGATTGGACACAAAAAGCCGCTCAAAATGAAATGCAAACTCGTTTGACTTCATTCTACAATGGTGGTAAAAAATTAGATGCCGTTTTAGCGCCTAATGATGCTCAAGCCTTTGGTGTCATCTCTGCCCTTAAAGCTGCGGGCGTTGACCCAACGAAAGTTGTCATCACAGGTCAAGACTGTGAAACTCAAAATGTGCCACTTATCGTTAAAGGTGAACAATATATGTCTGTTTACAAATCTGACGTGAAATTGGCAGATGCTGTTTCGCAAATCATTTCTGATGTCAACAATAAAAAGACACCAAAAACAGACTCTAACTCAAACAACGGTAAAAAAGATGTTCCTACACTTCAATTAACACCACAAACAATCACAAAAGATAATGTTAAATCTGAATTGGTAGATACAGGATACATTTCTGCTAAAGATGCTGGCTTGAACTAATAACAAACAGCAATTTATATGACGATGAGTGTGTGAATGCTACTGAAGTATCCACACACTTTATCATTGGTAAAGAAAGGAGTATTCGGTGACAGAAGAAAATAATTCAGATATTATTCTTGAAATGAAAGATATCGTCAAACGTTTCGGACCTGTTACGGCACTCAAAGATGTTACTCTAAAAGTTAGACGAGGCGAGATTTTCTCTATTTGTGGTGAAAATGGTGCTGGAAAATCTACGATGATGAATGTGCTCTCAGGCGTTTATCCCTATGGGACTTACGAGGGAGATATTATCTACAACGGCGAAGTTTGCCAATTCAAGACAATCCGTGATTCAGAAGAAAAAGGGATTGTCATCATTCACCAAGAACTTGCCCTTGTCCCTTATATGACGATTGCAGACAACCTTTTCCTTGGTAATCCAATGAAAAAAGGACTTGCAGTAGATGATGCCGCACAACGTAAAATAGCACAAGATGTCTTGTCACAAGTTGGTCTTAAAGAAGACCCAGATACCTTGATTTCTAATATCGGTGTCGGTAAGCAACAGCTTGTAGAAATTGCTAAAGCACTCATCAAAGATCCAAAATTGATTATTTTGGACGAACCGACTGCCGCACTTAATGATGAAGATTCTTTCCACTTGCTCGGCATTATTGATAATCTCAGGAAAACAAAAGGCATTACAGCAATCATTATCTCGCACAAGCTTAATGAAATTGCGGCTTCTGCGGATTCTGTTCAAGTTATTCGTGATGGCACAACTATTTCTCATATTGAAATCACGCCAGAGCGTCCACTTGACGAAAACGCTTTGATTCGCGATATGGTAGGGCGCCCTTTGGATAATCGCTATCCAGACCATTCACCTAAGATTGGTAAAGAACTTTTCCGTGTCGAAAACTGGCAAATGAAGCACCCGATTGATAGCAGCCGTCTGGTCGCTAAGAGTGTCAGTTTCAATGTACGAGCAGGCGAAATTATCGGTTTCGCAGGACTCGTTGGCTCAGGTCGGACAGAAACTGCCATGTCTATTTTTGGTCGTCAGTATGGGACAAATGCTTCTGGTAAGATCTTCCTTGACGGGAAAGAGGTCGCTTTTCCAAATGTCCGTTCGGCGGTTGATGCAGGTGTAGCTTATGCAACAGAAGACAGAAAAACTTATGGTCTGAATCTTATTTCGACTATTCGTGAAAACACTTCACTTGCCAATTTAAGAAATCTTTCAAAACACGGTGTGATTGACCAAGATGTGGAAATCAAAATGGCAGAAAAATTCCGTAAAGATTTTCGTACCAAAGCACCTAATATCGAAGTTCCAGCAGGAAATCTGTCTGGTGGTAATCAACAAAAAGTCGTATTATCCAAATGGGTTTCTACAAGTCCGCGTGTCTTGATTTTGGATGAACCAACGCGTGGTATTGACGTTGGTGCCAAATACGATATTTATGAGATTATCAATAAACTTGCCGATGTTGGTGCAGCGGTTGTTGTGATTTCTTCTGAATTGCCAGAGTTACTGGGGGTTTGTGACCGAATTTATACCATGAATTTGGGGCTTATAACAGCTTGTCTGGATGCTAAAACGACTAATCAAGAGGAACTGATGAAGTATATGACTTCAACGACACCGATTGATAGTGACAGTGTTTTTGCAGAAGACCTTGTGGCTCAAAAATAGAGAGGTAAATAATGTCTGAAAATCAAACAAAGACTTTAGCAGCACCAAAAGCTGCTCCTGAACAGTCTATTAAAAATTATCTGATTGCAAATGCTCGGCAATACGGAATTTATCTTGCCTTGGTTGTGATTGTTCTGCTCTTCCAATTTTTAACAGGAGGAACACTTTTAAAACCAAATAACTTTGTCGCGCTTTTCCAACAAAATGCCTATGTCATGATTTTGGCTGTAGGTATGTTGATTGTCATCATCGGAACACACATTGACTTGTCGGTTGGTTCGGTTGTTGCCTTTATCGGAGGTATAGGTGCTTATGTCATGCAAAGTTGGCATTTGAATTGGGTGCTTGCGATAATCTTAATGCTTGCACTTGGTTTGATTGTTGGTTTGTGGCAAGGTTTCTGGGTAGCTTATGTTGGCGTGCCTGCCTTTGTAACGACCCTTGGTGGTATGCTTGTCTTTCGGGGACTTGCGACACACGTTGCGGGTCAGTCTATCCCAGTTGATCCACAAAGTCCTTTTGTTGCTATTTCAACAAACTTTTTGCCTAATATATTAGGTTTCTGGGGACCTTTTGACGGACTTTCAATCGTTGTAGGCTTGATTGCTATTGTGGCTTTTGTGTATTTGCAAATTCGTAAGCGCAATCATAATCTTCACGAAGGATTACAAGCGGATTCAAGCACTTGGTTAGGAATTAAACTGGCTATTGGTATCCTTGTTATTGGTTATGCCACTTATCTGTTTGCCTCATCTGGTAATGAGAGCGCTGGTGGTATTCCAATTATTCTGGTGGTTATTGCTGCCGTTGTCACTGTTTATATGTTTGTCTTGAATCGTATGGTTTTGGGCCGTGACATTTATGCAGTTGGTGGTAATCGTAAAGCGGCGATTCTGTCTGGGATTAACTCTAAAGCAGTTGATATGAAAATCTTCCTCAATATGGGACTAATTGCTGCTATTGCAGGGATTGTTGACTTGTCACGTTTTGCATCTGCGTCAGCTCAAGCTGGTAATGGTTATGAACTAGATGCCATTGCTGCTTGTTTTATCGGTGGAGCAGCTGTTGCTGGTGGTGTTGGTAAAATTCCTGGCGCTCTTGTTGGTGCCCTTATCATGGGGGTTCTGAATATGGGACTTTCTATCTTGGGAGTTTCTTCAGATATCGTTTCTATCATCAAAGGGCTTGTCGTTATCGTTGCCGTAGCTTATGACTTAATTTCTAAACGTCGTAAAGGCTGATTGCTGGGCTAAACGAATGGAAAAAACCACTGCCTCATTTAAAGTAAGATTGTATAAGTGTAAAAGTCACCTGTGAGGTGACTTTTTTGAAGGGATAGACTTTTAGTATTGCCGCACTCAGTCCTAACTTTGCTAGGTGGCGCTACCTCATGCGCTCAGAAGTACAAAAACTTTTTAAAGTAGTATAATAGTCCCATAGAAAGCGATATCATTCTAAAAAAGAAGGAGAAAAAAATGCCAAATGAATTAGACTCAAAAGAAATTGACCGCTTAAGCCAAATAGGAATCTTTGAAAAAATAGAAAATGGGGACTGGTACCAATACAGTAAAGAAGTAGAGCTTCAGAAGATTGTTAAAAAAAGCAGTCAACTCATCCAAGGAATTAACAACGAGGCGAAAACTGATTTTGAAAAAGCTGATAAAAAATTACGAGAGTTTGCTCCTCTTATCTCCGAGTCAGCAGAAATTTATTTTCCAATAACAGCAATCGAGTATCCAGAACGTTTTGAACTAGGGGAGGGAAGTTTTATCAATGCAGGATTGCAAATCCTTAGCGCAGGTCGTGTAAAGATTGGTGCACATTGCTTTATTGGTCCAAACTGCCAGTTTTTTACACCTAATCATCATGTGACAGATAAAATGTTGCGACGGGCAGGTTGGCAATATGATGGACCCATCACCATTGGGAATGATTGTTGGCTAGGGGGTTCAGTTATTCTTTTACCGGGCATAACGGTTGGTAATAATGTCGTTATTGGTGCAGGGAGTGTTGTCACAAAAGATGTTCCTGATAATGTCGTAATCGCTGGAAATCCAGCTCGGATTATAAAGAAATTTGAAGATTAACGCAACTTTTACACTTTAAAATACTAATAGATGCAAGTTAAAAAATTAAGAAAGCGATATCATAATAGGTGTAAGAGTTAGTGATTGATCACTAAATAAAAAAGAAAGGGGATCATACAACCTAAGTATGATGGTAATTATGACGAGTGGTAAGCTGCTTAGTTTATCTGGTCGTTGTAGTTATTAGCAAATTATTATGAGAAAACTTTCTCCTACTTTCATCTATTTCTTTGGAGCTTTAGGTGGATTATTGTTTGGATATGATACAGGTGTCATATCTGGTGCTTTACTCTTTATTGAAAAAGAGAGTTGGCAGGTTAGTAGTTGGGCTTGGATGGAGGGCTGGATTACCGCTGCGGTTCTGATGGGTGCCGTTATCGGTGCAGTAGTCATCGGGCCAATGAGTGACCGTTTTGGTCGAAAACGGCTTTTGCTTTTATCAGCTGTTATTTTCTTCATTGGGGCGCTTGGTTCAGGGCTTTCAGGTAGTGCAGAAATGCTGATTGTTTCGCGGATTATTTTGGGGATTGCCGTGGGTTCGGCATCAGCGCTTGTTCCAACTTATCTATCAGAATTGTCGCCGGCTAAGATTCGTGGTGGAGTTTCTACCATGTTTCAATTGATGATTATGACCGGGATTTTGCTTGCCTATATCTCAAACTATGCTTTAAAAGGTGTTTCGGGAAATTGGCACTGGATGCTTGGTCTGGCAACCGTCCCAGCAGCGTTGCTCTTTGTCGGCGGGATGTTCTTACCGGAAAGTCCGCGTTTCCTTGTTCGTCACAATGATGAACAAGGTGCACGTCAAGTTTTAGCCATGATAAATGATGACTCTGACTCTATTGATGCAGAGATTTCCGATATCAATCTGATGGCAAATGAAGAAGCGCATGGTGGCTTACAAGAACTTTTTGGAAAGATGTCACGTCCTGTTCTGATTATGGCGATTGGTCTTGCGATTTTCCAACAGGTGATGGGTTGTAATACTGTTTTGTACTTTGCGCCTTCAATTTTTGTTTCTGTTGGTTTTGGTGCCAGCGCAGCACTTCTTGCTCACATCGGGATTGGGATTTTCAATGTGATCGTCACCTACATTGCCATGAAGAATATGGATAAAGTTAATCGTCGCTGGATGTTAAACTTTGGTGCTTGGGGTATGGGCATTTCACTTGTCTTGATGTCAGCGGGCATGATGCTTGATACTCACTTTGGTTTTGCTAAGTATCTGGCGGTGATTGCTTTGACCGTTTATATTGCCTTTTTCTCCGCAACTTGGGGGCCTGTCATGTGGGTCATGATTGGGGAAAGCTTCCCGCTCAGAATCCGTGGTTTGGGGAATTCCTTTGGGGCAGCAGTCAACTGGGCAGCGAATTGGATTGTTTCATTAACATTCTTGCCTTTACTTTCATTTTTTGGGACAGGTAAGATCTTTCTCATCTATGCTGCGTGTTGTTTCCTCTCTATCTGGTTTACGAGTAAAAAAGTTATTGAAACGAAAGGGAAAACACTTGAACAAATTGAAGCCGAATTGCATCATCGGGTACATCATTTAGAGTCTTGATAATAATATAAATAAAAAATGTATGAAGTTAAATATGAATGTTAATTTCTTATATAAAAGCTCCTGACTAATAGATCGAGAGGAATCTCAGTCTTTTAATCAGGAGCTTTTTTATTGATATATCGGTTAAAATAAAAGTGTTCGGGTATTTGAGATATTGTGTTTAATCCGGATTATCAATGTCTTTAACGGAATTTCTACGGATAAGTTTAGGAGGATAGAGGATATTTTGTTCAAAAGTCCCATTTTTTATTGTATTAACAATCCATTTAGCAGCATCTAATCCCATTGTTTCTTTAGGATGTTCAGTAGTTGTCAGACTAATTTCGCCCATTTGACTTAAAGTAGAGTCATCATTTCCAACGATAGAATAATCGTCAGGGACTTTATAACCAAGTTGAGACAATCTTGCGATTAAAGTTTTTGCAATCTCGTCATTATAACAAACGATGCCGGTGATATCAGTGAATTTTTTTAGATGTTCAATTACCTCATCATAGATAGAGTCTTTGGTTTTTGTAGTGTAAGTAAGAATTGAATTTGACGAAATAGTGATATCAGAACTTTCACAGGCTTTAATAAAACCTTTCATACGGTACTTTCCTTGTAAATCATCAATTTTTGTGATGAATAAAAGATTTTTATGATGGTGATCAATGAGTTCTTTGGTTGCTAAGTATCCTGTTTCTACATCATCTACACGAATAGAGGGCGTGTTTAATTCCTCGTAAGTCGCATTTATCATGACGATAGGGATGTTATGCTCACGTAAAGTGACATAAGTTGCGAGATTAGGGTTATATTGATTGCTTTTTGTAGGTTCGACAATTAAGCCGTCTACACCAAAATCAATCATTCTCTCTAAACATTCTTTTTCTTGAGTATAATCGTTATTGGTGCTTGTCAAAAGTAAGGAATAGCCGTCAGCTTTTAGTCCTTTTTCGATACCTCGAATAATAGTTGGAAAAATGTAATCAGAGATATAGGTTGTAATGACACCAATTGTTTTTTTTGTAGTTTCATTTTTAGGTTTAGGAAGTTCATTAACGTAGGTACCAGAACCTTTTTCTCTTCGTAAATAGCCTTCATTGACTAAAATAGAAATTGCCTGTCTTACAGTATAACGGCTAGCCTGATATTCTTCTTGAAGTTGTAGTTCGGTCGGGATTGCCTTTCCTACTGGAAAATTCTGGGCAATAATTTTTTCATGAATATCATCTGCTATATATTGATATTTAGGTTTCGTAGGCACAACCTCTTTCTTGATAAAATATTATTTAACTCATTATATATTATTATAGCATAAGGCTGTTGCTAACCCTTAAACGGATAAAGTAAAAGAGCAAATTTAGTATTCTTTAATACTAAATTTGCTCTTTCTTTTTTCATGAATAGTATCTGAAATTATTTTTTAGCGTACATTTCGATTTCTTCCAAAGTGTGCCCTCTTGTTTCGGGGACGAAAAATTGGATAAATAACACGCCCAATAAGCAGATGACGCCAAAGATAGCAAAGACGGCCTCTTGGCTCATTGAAGCAGTCATAATTGGGAATAAGAGACCAACTAAGAAAGAGCCAATCCAGTTAAATGACGAAGCCAAACCGGAAGCACGACCACGAATAGCCAGAGGGAAAACTTCTCCGACAATAACCCAAGTCAAAGGGGCCCAAGTACATGAATACAGTGCAACATAAATACACAAGAAGAAGACAATCATCATTGGACTAGTATTTGGCATGATGAGGTTGATGATAGCAGGGAGTATAAAAGAAAGTCCCATAATTAATCCACCAATACGAAGTAAAGTACGACGATTGAATCGGTCAGCGATAACCAGGAAGAAGAGCGCTCCGACGACCAAAATAACACCTTGAATAATCGGCCACATCAGTGCTTCGCTGGCAGAGTGGCCAGTTGCCTTTTCGACAATCAATGGGATGTAATAAAAGATGGCATTAGCTCCTTGGAATTGTTGGAAAGCGGCAACGCCAAGTCCAGCAACAACTAAGTACCGATAACGACTTGTGAAAAGTGTTCCCCAAGAAGTAGAGGAAAGTGCTGAGGATTCTTGTTTTGCTGTATCTTGAATGGACTGTATTTCTGTTTCTACTTCATTAGGTTTACGAATAAAACCAAGAATTTGTTTGGCTTCTTCTATTTTACCTTGTTTAATTAAGAAACGTGGGGATTCAGGGAGCGCTAATACCCCGAAGAATAGGATTAAAGCTGGAATAGCGGCAGCTCCTAGCATAATTCTCCACGCAATATCCGTGCCGAGATTTTTCAGGAAAAAGTCTGCGATATAAGATAAAAGCATACCGGACACGATCATGACCTGATTGATGCCAGACAAACGTCCTCGAATATGAGCAGGTGACATCTCAGACATATAAGAGGGAACAAGAGCAGAAGCTGCACCGACTGCTAGTCCAAGAATGATACGGACAACTATTAAGTAATATTGTCCGTTATGGGGTGAAACAGAGGAAAGCAAAGAGCCGGCCATAAAGATAAGGGAAGAGATTAAAATCATCCTTCTCCGTCCTAAGTGGTCAGATAAAAGGCCAGCGGCTGCACCTCCAAAAATAGCTCCGAACATAACTGAAGAAGTGATCCAACCGATAACAGTTGCATTGTTAGTCAGCCCCCAACTTGTCTGCAAGAATGGTAATGCACCGGTCATAACACCAATATCATAACCGAACAAAATTCCGCCAAAAGCCCCGAAAAAATAAATGAAAGAAGCTGAAATTTTTTTATTTTTCATACGAATAAAAATCTCCTCTATATAGTAATCGTTTTATGAAATGTAATTGTAAGCGTTTGTTCTAAGCGATTTCATTATAGCATTATGTACGGACATAATCAAGGGGCGTGAAAATATTTTTTAACTTATTGCTTGACCTGTCCGTACATAAGTGGTAACATCTAGTGTGTAAGCGTTACGTTTTTGGCGAATTTAAAGAAACAGGAGAAAAAATGACAGAAATAAAAGCAGAAGAGATGCTGGATATTGTTGATGTCCGTACATATCTTGGGATTGAATTCGGATCAACTCGGATAAAAGCGGTGTTGATTGACTCGAGATTTCATACAATTGCTTCTGGAAGTTATGAATGGGAAAACCAATTAGTTAATGGTTTTTGGACTTATTCAACAGAAGAGATATGGAAAGGCTTGCGTAGAAGTTACCGAGAGTTGGCGACAGAAGTTTATGAAAAGTATGGTGTGGTTCTTGAAAAAGTAGGGGCGATAGGCTTTAGTGCGATGATGCATGGGTATATGGCCTTTGATGATTCTGAGAAATTACTAGTTCCTTTCAGAACTTGGCGAAATTCGACTACATCTCAAGCAGCACAAAAATTAACAAAACTTTTTGATTACAACATTCCTGAACGTTGGAGTATTGCTCACTTTTATCAAGCAATCTTAAATCATGAAGAACACGTTCCTCATATTGACTATTTAACGACTTTGGCTGGCTATGTTCATTGGCAGTTAACAGGTGAAAAAGTCTTGGGGATTGGTGATGCTTCAGGGATGTTTCCGATTGACAATACAACGAAAAATTATGACGAAAAGTTGATAAAAATTTTTGAAGAAAAATTAGAAGAAAATGATTTGTCATTTCAACTGAAAAATCTTCTTCCCAAAGTATTATTAGCTGGAGATGGCGCTGGTGTTTTAACGGAACAAGGAGCTTTCCTGATTGACCCTACTGGAAATCTCAAAGCCGGAATTCCATTTTGTCCACCTGAAGGGGATGCGGGGACTGGCATGGTAGCTACTAATAGTATAGAAGTACGAACTGGAAATGTTTCTGTGGGAACTTCAGCTTTTGCGATGATTGTTCTCGAAAAGAAACTTTCAAAAGTCTATCCTGAAATTGATATTGTGACGACACCAGAGGGAAATCTTGTAGGAATGGTACACGCCAATAATTGTTCTTCGGATATCAATGCTTGGATAAAATTATTTGAGGAATATACAGAAAGTCTGGGCATCGAAGTTAGCCGTGAAAAAATCTTTTCAATCCTCTTTAATAAAGCGTTAGAAGCTGATAAGGATTTAGGAGGCTTACTGAGTTACGGCTATTTCTCAGGCGAGAATATCACAGGAGTGAGTGAAGGGCGTCCTCTATTTGTTCGACAACCTGATAGTAATTTCAATCTGGCTAACTTCATGAGAACCAATATTTCTAGTGCTTTTGGAGCAATTCGTGTTGGCATGGACATTTTGCATCAGGAAAAAATAGAGATTGATGGCTTAGTAGGACATGGTGGAATTTTCAAAACCCCTCAAGTGGGACAAAGAATTTTAGCTTCGGCAGTCCAAAAACCTGTTACGGTTATGGAGACTGCTGGCGAAGGTGGTGCTTGGGGAATGGCTGTGCTAGCGGCTTTTAGAACTAATAAAGCGCAAGAATTGACTGTCTTTTTAAAGGAGGAAGTTTTTGTTAATTCTGAAAGTGTGACCGTTTATCCTAGTCTAGAAGATGAGGAAAGTTACAACTTATTTATTAAACGGTATGTTAGCGGACTGGATATCGAACGCAAAGCAGCAGAAAAAATGAAATGAGATAAAGGAGAGGGAATGTTAGAAGAATTAAAAGAAAAAGTACTTAAAGCCAATCTTGAACTGCCTAAGCATGGCTTGGTAGAGTTCACTTGGGGAAATGCTAGTGCTTTTGATAAAGAAACGGGCTATTTTGTAATTAAGCCTAGTGGGGTGAGTTACGATAGTTTGAAAGCTTCTGATATGGTGGTGGTTGATTTGAATGGAAATGTTGTGGAAGGAAAATTAAACCCATCATCTGATACGCCAACTCATGCAGTTCTTTATAAACAATATCCTGAGCTTGGCGGAATTGTTCACACGCATTCTAACTGGGCGACAGCATGGGCACAGTCGGGAGTGGATGTTTCTGCTATGGGAACAACTCATGCAGATACATTTTATGGTGCAGTGCCTTGTACGAGATATTTGACTCAAGAAGAAATTGACAAAGGTTATGAGTACGAAACAGGGAAGGTTATCATTGAAACCTTTAAAGAGCGTGGTTTAGGAATTTTAGATGTTCCAGCGGTTCTTTTACATGGACATGGTCCGTTTACTTGGGGGAAAGATGTTGATGCCGCTGTCTATAATGCTGTTGTTCTGGAAAATGTATGTAAAATGAATATTTTCGCCCGACAAATTAATAGCTATGCGCCAGATTTGCCACAACGTATACTGGATAAACACTATTTACGTAAGCATGGTAAAGATGCTTATTATGGACAAAAAATAAATAATTAATTGAAAGAAAGTTGGTAGAAAAATGTTAGAAAATACACAAAAAGAATTTTGGTTCGTTACAGGGTCACAGTTTTTGTATGGTCCAGAAGCTTTAAGTAAAGTGGAGGCAGATGCGCGTGAAATTGTAGACAAAATGAATGATTCGAAGAGTTTGCCTTATCCGATTGTTTTTAAATTGGTAGCTACAACGGCTGAAAACATTACTGAAATCATGAAAGAAGTGAATTATCATGATGAGGTGGCGGGAGTCATTACTTGGATGCACACGTTTTCGCCAGCTAAAAACTGGATTCGTGGGACACAGCTTTTGACAAAGCCGTTGCTTCATTTAGCGACACAATTTTTGGATCATATCCCTTATCAAACTATTGATTTTGACTATATGAATGTGAATCAATCTGCTCATGGTGATCGTGAATATGCTTTTATTAATGCACGTTTAAAGAAGAACAATAAAGTTATATTTGGCTATTGGAACGATCCTGAGATTCAAAAGCAAGTTGCAAAATGGATGAATGTGGCGGTGGCATATAATGAATCTTATAAGATTAAGGTGGTCACTTTTGCAGATAAAATGCGGAATGTTGCTGTGACTGATGGGGATAAAATTGAAGCACAAATCAAATTTGGTTGGACAGTTGATTACTGGGGTGTTGGAGATTTGGTAGAGTATGTCAATGCTGTATCAGAAGTTGATATTGATAAAGTTTATGAAGAACTTCAAAGCAAATATGACTATGTTCATGGCGACAATAGTGCCGAAAAATTTGAAAAGCACGTCAAATATCAGTTGCGTGAATATATTGCCATCAAGAAATTCATGGATGAAAAAGGTTATAGTGCTTTTACTACCAATTTTGAAGACTTAGTGGGCTTGGAACAATTGCCAGGACTTGCTGCACAACTGCTTTTGGCTGATGGTTATGGATTTGCTGGTGAAGGAGACTGGAAAACAGCTGCTTTAGTTCGCTTGTTCAAGATTATGTCACATAATCAACAAACTGTTTTTATGGAAGATTACACACTGGATTTGCGTAAAGGACATGAGGCAATTCTTGGGTCGCATATGTTGGAAGTTGATCCTTCTATTGCATCAGATAAGCCACGTGTCGAAGTTCATCCTTTGGATATTGGGGGGGAAGCTGATCCAGCTCGTCTTGTGTTTACTGGTATGGTAGGCGAAGGAGTGGATATTACCATGGCTGATTATGGTGATGAGTTCAAATTGATTTCTTATGATGTACAAGGAAACAAACCAGAAGCAGAAACACCATTTTTACCAGTAGCTAAACAGCTTTGGACGCCTAAATTAGGATTGAAAGCTGGTGCTGAGGAGTGGTTAAGAGCTGGTGGTGGACACCATACCGTTTTGTCGTTTGTTGTGGATGCGGAACAGATTGGTGACTTGTGTGATTTGTTTGGTTTGACTTATGTAAATCTTGGGTAAAATATTTGAGGAGGTTTCCTCCTCTTTTAATGTCACTAAGTGTTAGCGATTGGAATAGAAAAATAGAATTAACGTATCTAAAAGATATCATGAATTTGTTTCGTATTAAGAATTTACAAGAATTAAAATTATTTTTCGATACTATTTATTGATGAGGAATCTAGTGCCTTCTGGAAATAGAGAGGGTTGCGGCGAAATAAAAATACGATAGCAACGTTTCCTAGTGAATATATAAACAAATGATTAGAATATCAAATGCAATTGACTTATAATATAGGAAAATCAGGAGGAAAAAATGACAAATTATAATTCAGAAGCTTATTTAGAAAAGCTTGATAAATGGTGGCGTGCAGCGACTTATCTTGGAGCAGGAATGATTTTCTTAAAAGCAAATCCTTTATCTGCTGTAACTGGAACGCCAATCAAGGCTGAAGATTTGAAAGCGAATCCAATTGGACACTGGGGAACTGTTTCAGGGCAAACTTTCCTTTATGCTCATGCCAATCGTTTGATTAACAAGTATAACCAAAAGATGTTTTATCTTGGTGGTCCGGGTCATGGGGGACAAGCGATGGTTGTTCCTTCATATCTTGATGGAAGTTATACTGAAGCTTATCCAGAGATTACTCAAGATTTGGAAGGAATGTCTCGTTTGTTCAAGCGTTTCTCATTTCCTGGAGGAATTGGGTCACACATGACGGCTCAAACGCCGGGTTCACTTCATGAAGGTGGAGAATTGGGTTACACGCTTTCTCATGCGACTGGGGCGATTCTTGACCAACCTGAGCAAATTGCTTTTGCTGTCGTTGGAGACGGAGAAGCAGAGACTGGGCCGTTGATGGCAAGTTGGCATTCAATTAAATTTATCAACCCTAAAAATGATGGTGCTGTTTTGCCAATCCTTGATTTGAATGGGTTTAAAATTTCAAATCCAACCTTATTTGCTCGGACATCGGATGTGGATATTCGCAAATTCTTTGAAGGGCTAGGTTACTCACCTCGTTATATTGAAAATGATGATATCCATGATTATATGGCTTATCATAAATTAGCAGCTGAAGTTTTTGATAAAGCAATTGAAGATATTCATCAAATCCAAGAGGATGCGCGTGAACATGGTCGTTATCAAAATGGAGAAATTCCGGCTTGGCCTGTTATCATCGCTCGTTTGCCTAAGGGTTGGGGTGGGCCACGCTATAATGACTGGTCTGGCCCTAAATTTGATGGCAAGGGAATGCCGATTGAACATAGTTTCCGCGCTCACCAAGTGCCATTGCCATTATCTTCTAAAAATATGGAAACACTCCCCGAATTTGAAAAATGGATGGCTTCTTATCAACCTGAAACGCTTTTCAATGCTGATGGAAGCTTGAAAGAAGAACTGCGTGACTTTGCTCCGAAGGGCGAAATGCGCATGGCATCAAATCCTGTAACAAATGGAGGGGTTGACCGTTCAAACTTGATTTTGCCAGATTGGAAAAACTTTGCTAATCCAATCACAGCGGAAAACCGTGGAAAATTGCTTCCTGAAACAAATGATAATATGGACATGAACGTGCTGTCAAAATATTTTGCAGAAATCGTCAAACTCAATCCAACACGTTTCCGTCTTTTTGGGCCAGATGAAACCATGTCCAACCGTTTCTGGGAAATGTTTAAGGTGACTAATCGTCAATGGATGCAAGTCATCAAAAATCCAAATGATGAATTTATCGCACCAGAAGGTCGGATTATTGATTCACAACTTTCTGAACACCAAGCTGAAGGTTGGCTTGAAGGTTATACGTTGACAGGACGTACGGGTGTTTTTGCAAGTTATGAATCATTCTTGCGCGTGGTAGATTCAATGTTGACACAACATTTCAAATGGATTCGTCAAGCAGCTGATCAAAAATGGCGCCATGATTATCCTTCGCTCAATGTGGTTTCAACTTCAACTGTTTTCCAACAAGACCACAATGGTTATACTCACCAAGACCCTGGGATGTTGACTCATTTGGCTGAAAAGAAATCTGATTTTATCCGTCAATATCTGCCAGCAGATGCGAATACTTTGCTTGCTGTCTTTGACCGTGCTTTCCAAGATCGGAGCAAGATTAACCACATCGTGGCTTCTAAGCAACCTCGTCAACAATGGTTTACTAAAGAAGAAGCTGAAAAATTGGCGACTGAAGGAATTGCAACGATTGATTGGGCTTCTACTGTCAAGGAAGGTGAAGAGGTTGATTTGATTTTTGCTTCGGCAGGGGCTGAACCTACAATCGAAACACTCGCTGCTTTGCATCTCGTTAACGAAGTCTTCCCTCAAGCGAAATTCCGCTATGTCAACGTGGTTGAACTTGGTCGTTTGCAAAAGAAAAAAGGGGCTTTAAACCAAGAACGAGAACTTTCGGATGCTGAGTTTGAAAAATATTTTGGTCCTTCAGGAACACCAGTAATCTTTGGATTCCACGGTTATGAAGATTTGATCGAATCTATCTTCTATCAAAGAGGACATCAAGGCTTGATTGTTCATGGTTATCGTGAAGATGGCGATATTACCACGACCTACGATATGCGTGTTTATTCTGAGCTCGACCGTTTCCACCAAGCGATTGATGCGATGCAAGTGCTTTACGTTGATCGTAAGGTTAACCAAGCTTTGGCCAAAGCATTCATCGATAAGATGAAACGCATTCTTGACAAACACTTTGAAGTGACACGTAATGAAGGAGTAGATATTCCGGAGTTCACTGATTGGACTTGGTCTGATTTGAAAAAATAGTTTTGAATAGGGTTAAAAATGCATACATCTCTCTAAAAGGAGGTGTGTGTTTTTATTTGCAAATGCGTCAGTAAAAAAGTCAGAGAAAACGCTGATGAATTCTTTTTCAGAGAGAAAAAATGCTGACGTAAATTTTCGTCAGTAAAATCTCTAATAAAAAACGATGAAAACCCTATCATTTTTATTTGAAAGTGTTATAATAGAATAATGAGAAAAAAATAAGTTTTAACTTCGAAAATCAAATGTTTCTCGGGAGGAATATTATGGCATTACTTACAATTGATATTGGCGGCACAAGCATTAAATATGCACGTTTTACAGAGGGTAGACTCGGAGATCAGGGAGCTTTTGCAACGCCGGATAATTTGGAGGATTTTTATCAGCATCTGACGGCCATTGTTGAGCAATTTAGGGAAAATACAGATATTTGTGGTGTGGCAATCAGCGCGCCTGGTGCGGTAAATAAGCGTTCGGGAGTGATTGAAGGAGCGAGTGCTTTGCCTTATATTCACAACTTTAATATTCAAGCAGAGCTTGAGAAACGTTTTGGTTTGCCTGTTTCTATCGAAAATGATGCGAATTGTGCTGCCCTTGCTGAGGTGAACTTCGGCGTCGCAAAAGGACTTTCGGATGTGCTGTTTTTGGTGCTAGGGACTGGAGTTGGCGGAGCGGTAGTTGTGGATGGAAAAGTTCACCATGGAAAACACCTTTTTGGTGGAGAATTTGGCTTTATGCTCATGGATGACCGGCATTCATTTTCAGAGCTGGGGACGACGATTCGCATGGCGGAGCGCTACAACAAGCGGACTGGCGAAAATCTTGATGCGATTGCCATTTTTGAAAAAGCTTTTGCGGGAGATGAAATCGCGCAGGAAGAAAGGGATGTTTTTGTGTTCAATGTGGCCAAAGGGATTTTCAACTTGCAATACAGTTTTGATCCGGAGTTAATCATCATTGGTGGTGGTGTGTCGCAAGCAGACTGGCTGATTCCGACCTTGCAAAAGGAACTTGTGCGTCTGGTTGAACTCAACAAAGATGCTGAAATGTTACCTCAAATTACTGTCTGTGCATTCAAAAATGATGCCAATTTGATTGGTGCGGCGGCTGATTTTGCTCAAACTTATGCAAAATGATGCAAAATAATTTTCGTCAGTAAATTCTCTCAGAGAAAATGCTGACGAAAACGTATTTTTTAAGAAAATTTTCAAAGGAAACAAAATGACAGAACTTTACGGCTCAATCGAGGCAGGTGGCACAAAATTTGTGTTGGCTGTCGGCGATGAACAGTTGAATGTTTTAAAAAGAATTCAAATTCCCACCGAAACACCTGAAAAAACGCTGGCGGCAACGCTTAGTTTTTTCCAAGAAAATCCGGTGACGGCCTTGTCTATTGGCTCGTTTGGGCCGATTGATATCAATCCTGAAAGCCCGACTTACGGCTCAATCACAACAACACCAAAAGCCGGTTGGGGAAATATCAATCTTTTAGAAATTCTAAAGAAAGAATTGTCCATTCCAATGGCTTTTACTACAGATGTCAACGCCTCGGCCTATGGTGAAATGGTGAAAACGGGGCAAAAATCACTGATTTATTTCACGATTGGCACGGGAATTGGTGGTGGCGCTGTTCAAAATGGGCAATTTATCGGTGGCTTTTCTCATGCAGAAATGGGACATCAGTATGTCAAACATCATCCCAAAGACCTTGATTTTGCGGGCGTTTGCCCCTATCACGGCGACTGCATAGAAGGTTTGGCGGCTGGGCCGTCACTCGAAGCACGCACAGGAATTCGGGGCGAAAATTTGCCAGCAGACAGTGAAATCTGGGACATCCAAGCCTTTTACATTGCTCAGCTCGCGGTCAATAGCACCCTTGCTTTTGCGCCAGAAAAGATTGTTTTTGGCGGCGGAGTGATGGCGCAAGAACACATGATGGAGCGAGTTCGTAAGCAATTTAGTCAACTTCTGGCAGGCTATGTACAACTTTCTTGCGACCTTCAAGACTATTTGGTCAGACCAGCAGTTTTGGAAAATGGTTCGGCAACATTGGGAAATTTTGCGCTCGCGGCAAATTTACTCAAGAGAAAATACTGACGCATTTTTCGTCAGTGTTTTTTCTTATTAAAAAATTTACGTCAGCAAATTCTCTGACTATTTCAAGGAATTTTTCAGAGTAAATTTACGTCATTTTCATTTCCGAATAATGAGACCGTTTACGAAGAAAAAACACAAAAATATCTCTGCAAAAATAAATAATTTATGTTAGAATAAGTCTAATAAAATTTAATTGAACAAAAGCAAGTCACAGCTTTTGCATCTTATTAGAGGAGGGTCCCTTGTCAGACAATACACTTGAAAAAATCATCGTGCTCGACTACGGTTCACAATATAATCAACTTATCGCGCGCCGTATCCGCGAAATCGGTGTTTTCTCAGAACTTATGAGTCACAAAGTTACAGCCAACCAAATCCGTGAGATTAATCCAATCGGTATCATTCTCTCGGGTGGTCCAAATTCCGTTTATGACGAAGGTTCGTTTGACATTGATCCTGAAATCTTTGAACTTGGCTTACCTATTTTGGGAATTTGCTACGGAATGCAACTGATGAGCTACAAACTTGGTGGCATGGTTGAAGCAGCAGAAGAACGTGAATATGGCGTTGCTCCTCTTGAGCTCAAAGCCGATTCAGCCTTGTTTGCTAACACACCAGAAGTTCAAGACGTATTGATGAGTCATGGTGACCGCGTAACTGCCATTCCAGAAGGCTTCCACGTTGTAGCAACCTCACCAAACAGCCCATTTGCGGCCGTTGAAAATACTCAACGCCGTTTCTACGGTATCCAATTCCACCCAGAAGTGCGCCATTCAGTGCATGGTACGGATTTGCTCAGAAACTTCGCCCTTAACATCTGTGGAGCTAAAGGCAACTGGTCAATGGAAAACTTCATTGAGATGCAAATCAAAGAAATTCGTGAAAAAGTTGGCGACAAAAAAGTCCTCCTTGGACTTTCAGGCGGTGTGGATTCATCAGTTGTCGGTGTGCTTTTACAACGCGCCATCGGTGACCAATTGACATCAATCTTTGTTGACCACGGCTTCCTGCGTAAAGGAGAAGCTGACCAAGTTATGGAAACATTGGGCGGAAAATTTGGTCTTAATATCATCAAAGTGGACGCTCAAAAACGTTTCATGGACAAACTTGTTGGTCTTTCAGACCCAGAAACAAAACGTAAAATTATCGGTAACGAATTTGTTTATGTTTTTGACGATGAAGCAAACAAATTAGAAGGTGTTGACTTCCTTGCTCAAGGAACTCTTTACACTGACGTCATTGAATCAGGAACAGATACAGCCCAAACCATCAAATCACACCACAACGTTGGCGGTTTGCCAGAAGATATGCAGTTCCAATTGATTGAGCCACTCAACACACTCTTCAAAGACGAAGTTCGCGCGCTTGGTACAGAACTTGGAATGCCAGATGAAATCGTTTGGCGCCAACCCTTCCCAGGTCCAGGACTTGCCATTCGAGTACTTGGCGATTTGAGCGAAGAAAAATTAGAAACTGTCCGCGAATCAGACGCTATTTTGCGTGAAGAAATCGCAGCAGCAGGTCTTGAGCGTGACGTTTGGCAATATTTCACCGTCAACACAGACGTGAAATCAGTCGGAGTCATGGGTGACCAACGGACTTACGATTATACCATTGCTATCCGCGCTATCACCTCAATTGATGGCATGACCGCAGACTTTGCCCAACTTCCATGGGATATCCTCCAAAAAATCTCAAAACGTATCGTTAATGAGGTGGACCACGTCAACCGTATCGTCTACGATATCACGAGCAAACCACCTGCAACTGTTGAATGGCAATAGAAGTAGAATAGAAAAAACAGCATCCCAAAGATGTTGTTTTTTTCTATATTTCTTGTAAAGACTTTCGTTGATCATCCTCTATTTTTTTGAAAAAATGCTTGAGAACCCCGAAAACCAATAGGATTGAAAAGGCTTATCTTTAGCTGAGATAGTAAAAATTCTAAGTCATATCTGTTGAATACGGTTTCTTTCTATGTTAAGCTAAAGATATTAAGACGTATTTTAAAAAATACTAGAAAGAGGTGGCAGATGATTTGGTCATTAATTGTCGGAGCGTTGATTGGTTTAATTGCAGGAGCAATAACCAATAAAGGAGGCTCAATGGGGTGGATTGCAAATATTGTTGCAGGTCTCATTGGGTCTGTCGTAGGTCAAGCCTTGTTTGGAAGTTGGGGACCAGCACTTGCTGGTATGGCGATCATCCCATCAATTATTGGGGCTGTTATTGTAGTCATTGTCGCTTCCTTTATACTATCTAGAATGAACCACTAGTTCTAAAATTTAGGAAAGGAGGGATTATGTCAACAGGAAAAAAAATAATTTGGATTATCATTGATTTATTTTTTCTAACCCTTGTTATTCCAACCGCTTGGGACTACTACAGTATGATGAATTATGGTTGGATGATTAACGATTCTAGCCAACTTCCTTTAGTTGGAGAGTATCTTCCCACTTATCTCTTTGCTGCTTATACTTCCTTAGCAGTTCTTCTCTTACTGGGTTTGCTATTTATAGCGTTTTATCCAAAGAACTACATCGATATTTCATTAGCTGCTCAGGGTGGTGAGTTAACCGTAAAACGCTCTGCTATTGAAGGATTTGTAAGAGAAAAAATTAGTGAAACTCAGTATCTCAAAGCGCCAACAATCAATGTTATCTTGCATAAAAATAGCATTGATATTGAAGTCAGAGGAGAAATTATTCCTCGAGTTCAAATTTCTGAAAAAGCGCAATTTTTAGAAGCGGAAATCAGCCAAGGCTTAAAAAATTTCTTTGGTTTAGAACAAAAAGTTAAACTAAATGTCGAAGTAACCACAATCAATACAAAAGATAATACAAAACGTTTACGTGTTGTATAAGGAGGTATCAATGGATTATTTTGAAAAGTATAGATACCCAATTGTAGGAGGTCTTGTGGGTGCGCTCGTTGCAATTTGTATCTTCACAATTGGATTTTGGAAAATGATTTTACTTTTAATATTAGTAGCTTTAGGTATCTTTGTAGGACTATTCTTAAAAAGTACAGGAATCATTGAACAATTTAAAAAACGTCATTAAAAAATAAAAGGAGAAAATTATGGTAGAAGAAAACATGAAACCGTTTGGCACAATGGCAGAACAAGAGAAACCAGTACCTCATCATCCCGGCCCAAAAGACGAAAATCACGAAATTAAAGGGATGCTGACTTATGAGGACAAAGTCGTCCAAAAAATTGTCGGCCTTGCTTTGGAGTCTGTGGATGGTCTTCTTTCGATTGAAGGTGGATTCTTCTCTAATTTGACAGGAAAATTGATCAACACTGATGACGTCACATCTGGAGTTGATGTAGAAGTAGGTAAAACACAAGTTGCTGTGGACTTAAAAGTCGTGACTGAGTACCGTAAAAATGTACCAGACATTTATGAAAAAATTAAAGAAGTTATCAGCAAAGAAGTAAGTACAATGACTGAGCTGGAAGTTGTGGAAGTCAATGTCACAGTAACGGACATCAAGACTAAGGAACAGCAAAAAGAAGATGAAGTGAGCTTGCAAGATCGAGTGGTCAATGCTGCTCAAACTACAGGAAAATTTACCTCTAACCAAGTAGATAAAGTCAAAGAGAAGGTTGATGATAGCACTTCTCAAGAACCACGAGTTCACTGATTTTAACAGTTAGGCCATTGTATTAGACCTCTTTATGAGGTCTTTTATTAAACAATGCGTTTTAACTTTAGTGTTTCAGAAAAACTCTCTATTTTCTTACTCGAAGTCATTTGGAGCTAAGAGCCACAAATAGAATTTAACATTTAGAATAAAGGAGAATTTAATGATTATAGGTTTAATTAAGGCGAACTTCCCAGGGGAAAGACGAGTTCCTTTGCTTCCGGAAGATATCAATAACTTTAACAATGAACTACTCGTAGAATCTGGATTTGGTGAGTTTTTAGATATTACTGATCAAGAATACATTGATAAAGGCTGCAAGATTCTGCCAAGAGCAGAAATTTTTGAACAAGCAGAAGCCATTTTCTCCCTAAAACTCATACAGCCCAGCGACTATTCCAACATCAAAAAAGGTCAAATGATTATCGGTTGGACTCACCCATATGGTTCAGGGAAAACTTTTATGAAAGAGCAGGCACTTCCGAAAGATTTGGTTGTTGTTGACTTAGATAGTAACTCACCTTCTATCTATTACAAAAATGAAGTGGTGGAATCGGGAATTCCTAAAGGCTTATTATATCGAAATAGTTTTTACGCAGGATTTTCAGGTGTGCTTGATGCCCTTTTGCATTATGGCTTGATTCCAAATGAGAAGACAAAAATCGCAATTCTAGGCTCAGGAAACGTCGCCCAAGGAGCATTTAGTAGTATTTCTAAATTTTCTACAAATGTGAGAATGTATTATCGTAAAACCATACCAATTTTTAAAAAGCATTATTTAGATTATGATATTATTATCAATGGCATCGAAATTGCTAAGGATGATGATCCCATCTTAACTCTTTCCGAACAAAAGCAACTGAAAGATGGAACCTTAATTATTGACGTTGCTGCAGATGCAGGAAATAGTATTGAAGGTACTCATTTTACTACGATGGCGGAACCGATGTACAAAGAAGATGGAAAATATTATTATGTTTTACCTAATACCCCCTCACTTACCTATCGAAATGTGAGTAAAATCTTGAGCAAGGTCTTGAGTGAGCATTTATTTACAGAGGACAGCTCAAGGTTTAACAAAATTAAAAACAACAAAAAAGAATGAAAAAATGGTAAAAAGAGACTTAAAGCTTGCTGAGCAGGCTTTTTTATTATGGTTTTAGCCAGTTGAACACGCGAGGTGTACAAAACAGAAAAACCACCCGCTATGCGAGTGGAAATCAAGTGATTATAGCATAAGTTCTCAAATGTAATGAGAAACTCAGCAATAATCAAAAAGTAAAAATACAGCAAACAAAGCGAATCGGCTACCGTACGCCTAGATTGGTCGAAAGAGTGAAGAATGTGGGGTTTGTTTTAGCGATAATACTTTTTATTTATAATAAGGAATTATTATAACCCTTTTGAAACTTCTTCAAGCGTTTCTCCAAAGCGTTCCAGGACAGTATCGATTTGTTCATAAGTAACAATTGCTGGTGGTTCCATCCGCACTGTTTTGGCATTAACAAGCGTCCCTGCAGTCATTACCCCGCGGGAGAAAAGCCCTTTGGAAACAGCGTAACCAATATCTGTCGTGTTAAACTCTATCCCAATCATCAAACCAATTCCACGCACTTCCTGAATTAATTCAGGATATTTCTTAGCATATTCTTTTAACTTTGGAATGAGGTATTCTCCTTTTTCAAAAGCTTGTTTTGGAATATCATATTTAATCATATACCGAATTGCAGCAAGAGCGGCAGAACAAGCCAGCGGATTCCCGCCAAATGTTGGAGAACCAAGGAGCCAAGGATTATCAATGAGTTGTTGAACCCACATTTTTTTGGTGAAAACAATCCCAGTAATTGGCATAATTCCACCACCGAAAGCTTTTCCAAAAGTCATAATATCGGGGGTGACACCAGACCACTCAGAAGCCCAAATTTTACCAGTTCGTCCCATACCGGTCTGAATCTCATCAAAAATCAATGCTACGCCAAATTCGTCAGCAATTTTTCGGACTTCTTGCAAATAACCTTTAGGAGGGAGTTTAATTCCAGCTTCACCTTGCACAGGTTCTAAGATAATTGCAGCCACTTTTTCGCCAACAGCTTGTAAATTAGCAATGGCTTTTCTCATATCTTCGGCATTACCATACTCAACGTGCTGAACTTGTTGAACCATTGGAAGGTAAGGCTCTCGGTAAGTTCCTTTGCCACCAACAGAGATAGCACCCATTGATTTACCATGAAAAGCTCCAACAGTTGAAATATACCAACGACCACCTGTTGCAATTCGAGCAAGCTTTAAAGACATTTCCACTGCTTCAGCGCCACCATTTGTGAAAAAGGAATATTGTAAATCCCCTGGTGTGATATCAGATACAGCTTTTGCAAGATAAGAACGAAGGGGGTCAAGTAATTCTTGAGAATGAAGGGCTTGATGTTTTAATTGTGCTTGTACCGTTTCTAAAATCTCTTTATTACGATGACCAAAAGTATAAATTCCAAAGCCACCTAAAAAATCAATAAATTCTTCACCATTTAAACCATAGTCAATAGAACCCTCATCATGCCATTCAAGAACAGCAACATCAGTAGAAACTGACTTACGATATTTTAACCATCCAGGACTGACATAGTTGTCGAATCCTTCAAGGGTATCGTTGGTAATTTTTTTGATTGTTTCAGAATCAAAATGATCCTTCTTAATGTAGCTGAGAACTTCATCTAATTTTGCAATCGTTTCTTTTTTATCATATTTAAAATCTTCTTGTGTCATAATTTTTTCTCTTTTCTAGCTATTGAGCATTTTTTTGTATTTTTCTTACTTGCCGTAATCCGTTGGAGAAAACTAATGCGACCGTAACGATTAATATTAAAGTTGCCAAAGCGTTAACGTCGGGAGTGACGGCCACTCTAACCATACTCAAGATGGCAAGAGGGAGGGTTTGAGAATCTGGCCCGACGACGAAGAATGAAATGATGACATCGTCGAGTGATAGCGTAAAGCTTAAAAGAGCTCCAGATATGATTGCAGGCCAGAGCGCAGGAAGCGTTACTTTTGTAAAAGTTTCTCGTTTGTTAGCTCCTAAATCCATTGCTGCTTCTTCAAGTGCCAATGTTTCTTCGGTAAATCCTGCTCTCACTGAGACAACAACGAAAGGAACCGAAAAGGTAACGTGTGCAATAAACAAAGTCAAAAGTCCCAAAGGAATACTAAAGAATGAAAAAATGGATAATAAAGCAATTCCTAAGACAACCTCAGGGATAACAATCGGAACATACACGATTTGATTAACAATATTTTTACCTATAAAATTATATTTAGTAAGTCCAACAGCACCTAAAGTTCCGATAATTGTAGCAATAAAAGTTGCAGAAAGTCCAACGACAAGAGAATTTAAGAGTCCAGTAATCAAGGCCTGATTGTTCCAAAGCCTTCCATACCAATCAATTGTGAATCCTGTAAAAATGATATTTTGGCGAGACTGATTAAATGAAAATATAATCATAACAAGAATTGGGAGGTATAGGAAAACAAATAAGGCAATAATATAGAGTGATTTATACCATCTTTTCTCTTCCATATCAATTCCCTCCTAAATCTTCAAGTCTACCGCCCATTTTTTTGTAAATCCAAAGAATTAGAAAAGTAAAGGCGATAATGGCTACCGACAAAGCAGAACCAAGGGGCCAATTATGAGCTGAGATAAACTGGTCTCGTACCAGATTACCAATAAAAATCGACTTTGAACCGCCCATAATATCAGATACGAAAAAGTAGCCTAAAGTCGGAATGAAAACCATAATCGAACCCGAAAATATGGCTGGTAGTGTTGTTGGTAAGTAGACATACTTGAAAATCTCCCATTTTTTACCACCTAAATCTTGGGTTGCCTCAACTAAACTGATATCAACATTACGAAAGCCAGAAATCAAGGGGAGGAGCATGAAGGGGATAAGGGTATAAACCATACCGAGCACAACAGCAAAATTATTATAAACTAGATCTAAAGGTTTTCCTATAATGTGGATTTTCATCAAAGAAGAATTGAGAATCCCATTGGTTCTCAAGATGGTAATCCATGCATAAAGGCGTAGAACGGATGAAATCATGAAAGGAGTCGTAATCAAAGCGGTTATGACAGATAATATCGCCTTTGATTTGTTGGCAACAAACATTGCGAATGGATAGGCCATCACAATACAAATTAAGGTAACAACCAGTGCTAAGACAAAAGAAAGAATGATGATTCTGCCATAAAGTGCTGAAAAGAGGCTACCATAATTATTTAAAGAAAAACCAAGTTCGACCCCGCCATAAGTCCCTGATTTCATAAAAGACATCAGAGTGACGTCCAACAATGGGAAGGCAACAAAGAGTCCCAACCAAACAATGAGTGGTAAAAGCAAAATATATTTAAACCAGTCAACAGAGGTTCTTAGCTTAAAGTTAGCTATCAAATACATCACCTCCTAAAAAACTGAAGTTAGGGTGGGAGATGGCATTGTAAATTTCATTGCCCTCGTTTTGGAGGAGTACAACTTTTTCAGGTTTGAAGCTGATAAAAACCATCTCTCCATTTTTAAATTCTGCGATATGACCGGTTGTTGTTTTTTGAACAGAACCATTGGCAATGGAAATTATCAGTTGAGTGCTCCCGCCGACAAAAATTTGATCAGAGATAATCCCCGGAATTCCATGATCACGAGAAAGTTCAATGTATTCAGGTCTTACAGCAAATGAAATTAAATCACCCACACGGATATGAGTAGGTCTTGGGATAATAAATTCACCTGCTTCGACAGCTACATGGACAGTATCTTTCCCAAGTTTTTTGACCTGACCATTCCAAACATTACTTTCACCAATGAAGTCTGACACAAATTCAGTTGCAGGTTTTTCGTAAATTTTATAAGGATAGTCAATTTGATCAATCTTTCCATTATTTATAACAGCAATTCGGTCGGAAATTGTCATAGCTTCCTCTTGGTCATGTGTGACAAAAATGAAAGTTAAACCAAGCCTTTTTTGGATTTTGCGTAATTCAAGTTGCATGGATTTACGTAATTTCCTATCTAACGCAGATAAAGGTTCGTCTAAAATAAGAACTTTAGGTTGATTGATTAGTGCTCGCGCAATTGCCACTCGCTGTTTTTGTCCCCCAGAAAGCTGGTGAGGCATTCTATTTTCAAAACCAGAAAGTTGCACCAGATGAAGCATCTGGGAAACTCTTTCTGATTTCTCTTTTTGAGGGAATTTTTTTAAAGTCAAACCAAAGGCAACATTTTCAGCTATTGTTAGATTTGGGAAAAGCGCATACTGCTGGAACACAGTATTAACTGCCCGCTCATAAGCAGGAACGCCTGCGATATTTTTTCCATCAAGGAAAATTTGACCTGAGGTTGGCTGCTCAAACCCTGCAATCATTCGGAGTAGGGTTGTTTTTCCAGAACCTGACGGTCCAAGAATAGAAATAAACTCTCCTTCCTTAATATCCAAATCTAAATTTTTTAAAATATAGTTTTTTCCGTAATATTTGTCAAGATTACGGATTTTTATGATATCGACCATAAGAGTCCTCCAAGCATTTGCTGAACGCTATAAAGCTTTTGAACCACTCTCTCCCGTTCGAATGCGGACGACAGTTTCAAGTGGTACGACTGCAATTTTACCATCTCCAACGTTTCCTGTTGAAATTTCCTTGACAATTTCAGAGAGGAGTTTTTCGCTCTGTTCATCTTCAATATAAGTGACAACAGCAATTTTGGGGAGAAGATTGACGTGAAATTGTCCGCTATTAAGTTCCGTTACTTTTGATATGTCGCTATTTTGGTTTCCTGCACCCATTGCGGAATAAACAGTCATCCCATGGACGCCATTTTTTGCAAGAATATCGTTTAACTTTTCAAGAGATTTTGGACGTATTGTAATTTCCAATTTTTTCATTAGTAATCCTCATTTCTTATTTTTATATTGCATTTGGAAAGCTACATCATGGAATTTTCTGCCTTTTTCTTTTTTTCATATCATCTTCACCTCTTTTTTATGCTTATTTTATTTGTTGATTATTGATTGACGAAATTGTTCCATATTCTATCAATATCTCGTGTTTTCGTACCGACATCAAGTGGCATTTGTGCTTTTTTTATCTGATCAGATGTTAAATTGCGCATCGAATCTTTTTTCCATTCGCTTGGCAAGTAAGCCCAGGATGCTTTATTTGGATTGAGATAGGGATACTTTTTCACGATGCTAGCAAAAACTTTTGGGTCTTCTATATAGTTGATAAATTTTTCAACATTTTTTCCACCTTTTGCGTGTTTAAACTTCATAAAATTATCAAGCTGTAAATCAACGCCTGAACTTGGATAAACACCTACAATGTCCTTGTTACTTGCTTGTGCCATTGTTATTTCAGCGTTGTAGACAAGACCAATATTAGCTTCACCATTCGCAAGCAAAGCATGCGGAGCATCAGAATCAATTGCTTTAATATTTGGACGTAGATTTGATAGAAAATTCTTAGAAAATCCTAGACTTTTTGGTGTAAGCTGATTGATGTTCATGTTGGAATTGATTAATGAAGAATCAATTATAGCCCTCTGGTCAGAAACGATAACGATTGAATCCTTGAATTTTGGATTGAGCAAGTCAGAATAATTACTAATAGGAGCGACCTTAGCTTTATTGTAAGCCAAAGCTAGATAAGAACCTAGGTAGGGCAAAGAGTAACTATTTGTTTTATCATAAGAAAGTTTCAACCAAGACTTTGCATAATTTTTTATATTTGGAATTTCTTGTTTATCTAATTTATCTAGCAATCCTACTTTCTTTAAAATTTCGACATCATTTCCTGGAGCGACCACGAGGTCGTAGGTTCCAGGAGAAACAGCCCGTACTTTAGCAATCATTTCATCTGGTGAGGAAAAAGTAGTCATATTAATATGAGTACCAGTTTTCTTCTCGTAATTATCTAATACCGACTGTGGCATATAGGAGGACCAAATAATTAAATTGAGCTGTTTTTTTGGTTTTCTAACCTGATAGGCGATGATAAGTGCCGCCAGAATCAAGAAAGCTATAGTTGTTATAAAAATTTTTTTCATTAGGTTTCCTTTCAAATAAATATCATTTTATAGAAATCTGCGGAAATGTATTCTTAAAAATAAACACATCTGTGTCACTTTTTATTACATGATATACTTTTAAAAGAAATTTGTCAATAAAAAAATTGGAATTTTATATCCAATTTTAAATTTTTTATAATATAAAAGCTAGTTCGTGTTAGAATTCGTTACATTGAACTGTTTGATTCCTTTTGATATATTCGTAGAAATTATAAAAAATACGAAATGAATCCAAAAAAAGTTGACATCCACGACTGTACTGTGTATAATAGTACACGTGGTACACGAAATTGAAAAAGAGAAAGGTTATTATGCATTTAGACCCTAATCACCCGAAACCAATCTATGAGCAGATTATTCTGAATATCAAAAAAGAGGTTCTTCAAGGCATATTATTGCCTGGAGAGAAGCTGCCATCGGTTAGAACGTTGGCAAAAGATTTAAGTATCAATCCAAATACTATTAGTAAAGCTTACAAAGAGTTAGAAAATCAGGAAGTTATTATTAGTGTGAAAGGAAAAGGTTCTTTTGTTAGAAACATAGAGCCTGAAAATACAAGATCTGTCCAAGATGAAAAAAAATTAAAGCAGCAACTGAGGGAATGGCTTGTTGAAGCACATTATTTGCAAGTCCCTCTGAAAACCATTTATCAATGGATTGATGAGGAAGCGCAGGAGAATTTACATGGAAATTAGAAATTTAGGAAAAACAATCAATCAAAAACAAATTTTAAAAAATATCAACCTTGATATTCCAAAAGGAATCATCTATGGTATTGTCGGGCGTATTGGTTCTGGAAAAACAACATTGTTTAGAACAATTGCTAGCCATTATCTTATGGATGAGGGGAAAATTTTAATTGATCAACAAGATATTAATCAAGAAACTTACTTGAAAAATGATATTTTCTACCTTGACACTCAATTTCGGTATCTAGATCCGCTCAATCCTAAACAAATCTCAAAATATTTGGGCCTTATCTATCCTTTGTTTGATAATGGTACTTTTGAGCGTCTCGTTGCTCAATATGAACTTCCTAATCAACGTTTTCATACTTACTCCAAGGGAATGCAGGCTTTGATGGTCATTATTTTGGCCTTGTGTTCTAATTGTAGCTATGTTATTTTGGATGAACCGCTTGATGGTTTGGATGTGATTGTTCGCAAACAAGTTAGAGATTTGATGTTTGACATGATTGATGGACAAGAACGGACAATTATTTTGGCGTCGCACAATCTTAATGAGTTAGAAAAATTGGTTGATCAAATTGCCTTTATCAGAGATCAAACGATTGTTTCCACTTTTTCGTTAGAAGATGAAAAAGAAAATGCGAGAAAATTACAGTTAGTATTTCAGAATGAAAAAATTCCAGCAGAAGTCATGACGGCTGGTAAAATTCTCAATATTCAAGGGAGAGTCGTCACAGCGCTTTTTGAGCAGTATGATGCGTCTCTAAAAGAAATGCTCCTTCAACATCAACCGCTTCTCATGGAAGAACTTCCCATCACTCTCGAAGATTTATTTTTGAGTAAATTTTCAAATAAAGTATTGTAGTATAAGGAAAAACAAAAATATGAACACAAGTCATCTTATCAAAATCACTTGGCAGCGCTCCAAGGCAATCGTCCTGATTTTAGGTTTTCTCTTAGTCTTTTTTAGTGTGGTATACAGCACTCAACAAACAAATGCTTGGATAAGAAATCAAAACTATGCTAAATCTAAAGTGGCAAAACAATCCTATCAAAATTATCTCCAAGCTCAAAAAAGCACGGAAAAGAAGATTAATCAAAAATATAAAGAAAGTCAAAATCAAGCAGATATTTGGAAATATATCTCATCGATTAGTGATAGCAGTCAAGTCACTTTCGACCAAAAAACAAATCATTTCAATGTAAAAGCAGACTCATATAAGTCATTTACTGGCGATGGTTCCCAATATCTATTTACTCAATATTCTCTAGATGGAAATCACACAGTGCGCAATCCTCAGAAAATCACAGTGACGACAGTAGAGCATTCAGGCTTTATCTTTGCTCTGAAAGCTAGTTTGGGTCAAGCGTTTACTTTTAATCTCTTTACCATTTTCTTTATTATTGCTGGCTTTGCGCTTTGTTTTTGGGATTATAAATCAAATTTTACTCTTTTACTTTTTTCTTCGGGTTATTGTCGGAAAGATTTGCTCAAGAGCAAGATTAAGACTTCTTTATTCCCATTGCTTGCTTTTTCAGTCGTGGCTATGGGTGTAAATCTTGCGATTTTATATGCTCGAATTCCACACCAGTATATCAATTATCCATTTGAAAAACTGCTTGCTTTGCATTTGTGTGTGTTAGTGATTGCAACTGTGAATTATTTCATTGGTTTATTTGTTGGGTTGATTGTTGGACAAGTGTTGACAGGACTCTTGTCATTGTGTGGATTTTATTTTGGACTTACGCTTATATTAGAAAATATTTTAAATTTGGCTGGATATTTGTCGGGGCAGAAGCAGGGTACTGCTGATAATTTGTATGGGATTTTTGATTCTTACGCAGGGTGGCTAGTAATAAGTATAATCTTACTCATTATTGGTATAATTTTATACTTTGCAGCTCAGAAAGCTTACCAACATCTGAGTTTGGAAGAACGTAATAATTATCTTCTTTTTCCAAAATTGCGGATCCCTTTAATTGTTTTTGCGACTTTATTTGTACCCTTGGCAATTTTTGGAAATTTGTCTTATCTTTACTATCCAGAGTTTTATCCGATTGATCCTCCGTTTATAGGACATCGAATTATTAAAATCCTTATTACTATGGGAATTACAGCATTCGCAATGATTCTATTAAATAATCAGCAAAAAGTGTATCAATGGATTTCTAAAATGAGTAAATAATCAAAAAATTGTCAGTCATTAACTGGCAATTTTTTTGATATAATGGGAATTGGAAATTTCTGGAAAAGGGATGAAAATGCAAAGTGAAAATCAAGAAATTGAAAAATTTTGGGATGAGTTTTCTGGTGAATATGAGGAGATTCAAAGCGAAAGTGTGCTGAATATTGCAGAGGATGTAGCTAAATTTTTACTTTCGAAAAAAATTTTCCCTTGTGAGTATTTGCTTGATCTGGCTGGAGGAAGCGGGAAGTATTTACCCGCTTTTTCGGCGTTTAGTCGTGCCTATGATTTGGTGGATATTTCACAAAAAATGCTGAATTATGCACGAAAAAAAGATGTGCTGGAAAATGTCAGATTTATTCATCAAAATCAAGCCCAGTTTTTGCAAAGTACTGCAAGTGATACGTATGATTTTGTTTTTTCAGCGATGAATCCGGCGCTTTTTAGAAAAGCTGATTTGGTTGAACTAAATCGAATAAGCAAGGGCACTGTTGGAATTTTACGTCTGAAATCAGATACGGATTTGTTCGCTCAAGTGGAAAAAATGGAATTGACTGTGACTGAGGAGGATCAGCCGTTAAGGGAGTACAAAAAGTGGCTAAAAGAGTTGGCTTATCCATTTAGTGTTGAAAGGTTCAGTTTTAATCAAGCAGAGATCATTTCTGCGGATTTTTTTTCGGAGTATTTTTCAATGGATTTTTCTAAAGAAAAGCTGGCAGACTTGTTACAGACTTTTTTTGAGGGGAAAGAGGAAATCAGCAGCTCAAGAAGGATTGTTTTTGAATTGCTTTATTGGGAAAAAGGGAAGTCATGAGCGTTTAAAAGTTTTTTTGAGTTTTTATGGTTGCAATATTTCTCTAAAATGTTATACTTGATAAGTCAATGATTGAGCTATCAATTGTTGGAGAAAGGAGCAGAGCGGTATGGAGCTTAAGGAAATCAGTCAATTACTTTATCAGTTAAAACTTGCGAATCAAGAAATGACATCAATTTTTGAGAAAGCGACGGGTTTTAGTTTGACGCGTTATGAGTTGATGCGGATTTTGGTTTGTAAGGGTAAATGCTCTCAAACTCAATTGCAAGTGGCCTTGCGGATTGATAGTGCAGCGGTGACGAGACATTTAAAACAGCTCGAGGAAAAAAATTATGTTGTGCGCAAACGTAATGAGAAAAATAATCGAGAAGTTTTTGTGGAAGTCACTACAAAAGCTCAAGAGGAGCTAGAGCGTTGTGCTCATGCACGGCATTCGGAGCAAGATGGCTTGGATATCGGATTGACTGAGGATGAAGAAGAACAGCTTTTGAGTCTGCTTACAAAATTAACTAATAATAGAGGAAAAAATGGCGAATAAATTTATAAATAATGACTTTTCAGAACTTGTGTTTGGACGAAAATCAGTTCGACTTTATGATGAAACTTATAAAATCTCTCATGAAGAAATGCTAGAAATGATTCAAGAAGCAACGACGGCTCCTTCATCAGTGAATTTGCAGCCTTGGCGTTTTGTGGTCGTGGAAACAGAGGCTGAGAAAGCTAAATTGAAACCTTTGATTCGTTTTAATACCCGACAAAATGACAGTTCGTCAGCGATGGTTTTGATTTTTGGTGATTTGGAGTCTTATGAATACACTGAGGAAATTTACAGCCAAGCTGTTCATGAAGGCAAGATGCCCCAAGAAGTCAAAGAGCAACACGTAGGTGCGATTGTGTCAAGTTATGGTAAGATGGATCGGGCTGAAAGAAGTGATATTGTCAAGATTGATGGTGGTTTGGCGGCCATGCAATTGATGTTGATCGCGCGTGCGCATGGTTATGAAACGAATCCAATTGGTGGGTTCGAGCATGATCAGTTGGCTGAAGCTTTTGGTTTGGACAAGGAACGCTATGTCCCTGTTTTGATTTTGGCAATTGGTAAGGCGGTTGAGAAAGGCTATGAGTCTGTTCGTTTAGCTCCTGAAAAGATTACAACTTTTAAATAAAAAAGAAAAATAGTGTTGAAAAGTAAAGTTTTTTAAAGAAATTTTACTTTTTTTGTGTAATAGCTCTTGACAAGTCGCGTGAAAAGTTTTAAAATTATCATCAACATCAGAAAAGTAACTCTTTATTAGGATTTTTCAGGAAGTCTGCGGTTGTGCGAGCAGATAAGTTCGAAAGGGTGAATGGGCTGATTTGAAAGGCGAGAACTATGGTTTTTCGCAAAAATTGATTTGAAATGATAAAAATCACGGCTGCTTCCGATACCAAGCGACTCGTTGTTAGACGAGGATAAGATAAGGCTTTTTGGGACATTTTTTTTGCTCCTTGGAAAGTTTTAAATTACGGTGGCACCGCGTGGAATACGTCCGTAGAGTAGTTGATACTCTGCGGGCTTTTTTGTATTTTGAGAAAAGGAATCCTTAGACATGATGAAACGATGGCGATAATTTTATTTTTTTAAAGTTGGAAATTGCAGGGGAATTTTCCCCAAAAAAGAAAGTATAGAGATAAAAAATGAGAAAAATAAAAGAAATTTCTGCGGATACCTTGACGCCTATTTCGGTTTATCTGCGATTGTCAGGTCAAAATAAAGTGATTTTGGAGTCTATTCCACGTGAAAATGACCAATCGCGTTTTTCGATTCTTGCTGTCAATCCGGTCAAAACGGTCAAATTTGCTGACGGAATTTTGAGCGTTGATGATCAAGTCATTGCTACTGACGAACCGCTCAAAGTGTTGGAAGATTTAGTGGTTGAGGCAGGAGAAAATGCTGACGAAACTGAACTGGATTTACCTTTTGTTAGTGGAGCGATTGGTTATGCGGGATTTGATACTTACGGAATCGTAGAGAAGATTCAGCCAGAACTTGTGGACAGCATTGGTACGCCAGATATTTATTTTATGCTTTATGAAAATGCGGTGATTTTTGATCATAAGCGTGAGAAATTGATTTTGATTGAGGATAATGTTTACAGCAAACGTAGCGAAGAGGAATTGCTGACGGCTTTGTCTGAGAAAATCGCAACTTTGTCCGTGCTGACGGAAGCTGAAAAAAGTGTTCCTCCGCTTGAAAAATTGACTTTTAAGAGTAACATGAGCCAAATTGATTTTGAGGAAAAAGTTGCTCGGGCGCAAGAATTGATTAAAAATGGCGATATGTTTCAAATCGTTCTGTCACAACGCTTGACGGCTGATTTTAATCAAGATCCTTTTGCTTATTACCGTCAATTACGAGTGGAAAATCCATCATCTTATATGTATTTTCTCGAGTTTGATGATTTTCATGTCATTGGAAGCTCGCCGGAGCGCTTGGTGGCTGTTCATGGCAATCAGGTTTCGACAAATCCGATTGCTGGAACAAGAAAACGTGGCGCAAATGAATTTGAAGATCAAGCCTTGATTGAAGAGCTGGAAAATGATCAAAAAGAATTAGCCGAACATAAAATGCTGGTGGATTTAGGTCGCAATGATCTTGGGAAAATTTCAAAATACGGATCAATTGAAGTACCTGTCTTTATGAAAGTCGAAAAATATCGTTACGTCATGCACATCACAAGTGAGGTGACAGGCGAGCTACGACCTGAATTTAGCGCAATGGATGCACTTGTCGCGACTTTGCCAGCAGGGACTTTGTCTGGAGCGCCAAAACATAGGGCTTATCAGCGGATTTACGAGTTTGAAAATGAAAAACGTGGCATTTATGGTGGAGCTATCGGTTATCTGACTAAAAACGGAAATTGCGATTTTGCGATTGCGATTCGAACAATGGTGCTGAAAAATCAAAAGGCTCATGTTCAAGCGGGAGCGGGAATTGTTTTTGATTCGGTGCCTGAGCAGGAGTATCAAGAAACGTTAAATAAGGCACGTGGCTTACTGGAAATCGGCAAATAAGAGGCCGAGGTTGCTGCTAGGGGCGGATGATTCTATTTTGCCCAATGGTTTCAACACTTGAAGGAGAAAAAATGATTTTAATAATTGATAACTACGATAGTTTTACATACAATTTGGTGCAGTATGTCGGGGCTTTGAGTGAGGTTGCGGTTGTTCGTAATGATGATGAGCAGTTGTATGAGATGGCGCAAAAAGCGGAGGCTTTGATTTTTTCTCCTGGGCCTGGTTGGCCAGCAGATGCGGGGAAAATGGAGGCGCTGATTCGGGAATTTGCTGGTCAAAAACCAATCTTAGGGATTTGTCTTGGTTTTCAAGCGATTGTGGAAGTTTTTGGTGGAAAATTGCGATTGGCACATCAGGTTATGCATGGTAAAAATTCGCAGGTGCGCCAGACCTCAGGCAATCTCCTTTTCGGACAGTTGCCTTCAAAATTTTTGGTCATGCGTTATCATTCGATTGTTATGGATGAAAATGTTGCTTTGCCTGATTTTGCAATTACGGCTGTGGCCAATGATGATGGTGAAATTATGGCCATTGAAAATGAACGTGAGCAGATTTATGGTCTGCAATTTCATCCAGAGTCCATTGGGACGTTGGATGGGATGGTGATGATTGAGAATTTTGTGAAACACGTGAAAGCGAATGGGGTGAAATAAATGAAAAATGAACTTGAAAAAGTGATGTCAGGTCGTGATATGACGGACAATGAAATGAATATGCTTGCGAACTCGATTATTCAAGGGGAGTTGAGCGAGGTGCAAATTGCTGCTTTCTTGATTGCTTTGCATATGAAGGGGGAGGCGGCCAGCGAATTGACTGGACTTGCTCGCGCTTTGCAAACAGCGGCAGTAAGGATTCCAACGGGAATTGTGGATGCCATGGACAATTGTGGCACTGGAGGCGATCGTTCTTTTAGTTTCAATATTTCAACGACGGCGGCTTTTGTTTTGGCGGCTGGTGGTGTTCATATGGCCAAACATGGGAATCGTTCGATTACATCAAAATCTGGTTCGGCAGATGTCCTCGAGGCGCTGGGAATCAATTTGTATTTGCCGGCAGAGCGCTTGGCTGAGGTGTTTGACAAGGTGGGCTTGGTTTTCCTTTTTGCTCAAAATTTGCATCCAGCCATGAAATATTTCACGCCGGTGCGCAGACAACTGGAAATTCCAACCATTATGAATTTGACAGGGCCTTTGATTAATCCCATCGCTCTCAAAACACAGCTTTTAGGAACATCACGTCCTGATTTGCTTGAATTGACCGCCAATGTCCTGAAAGGATTGGGTCGCGAAAGAGCGCTGGTTATTACAGGAGAGGGAGGAATGGACGAGGCAGCGCTTTTCGGAACGAACCATTATGCCCTTTTGGAAAATGGCGAAGTGAGTTTGCATCAGTTTACAGCAGCTGATGTGGGCATGAAAGAAGTTCAACTCAATGAAATCCGTGGTGGCGAAGCGCCCGAAAATGCTGACATTTTGGTCAAAGTCCTTGAAAATGAACCGTCAGCATTTTTGGAGACCACTGTGCTGAATGCTGGCCTCGGCTTTTATGCTAACGGCAAAGTGGAATCCATCCAAGCCGGAATTGAGCTGGCTCGCTACATCATCTCTTCTGGACAAGCCCTTGCCAAATTGCACGAATTGCAAGCAGAACAAGTCGGCTGAGGAGAAATTACTGACGCAAAGTAGAGAAAATGCTGACGCAACTGAAAACTTGGCGTCAGCGCCAGAAAAAATGCTGACGCAACTGCAAACTAGGCGTCAGTGCCAGAGAAAATGCTGACGCAACTGCAAACTAGGCATCAGTGCCAGAGAAAATGCTGACGCAACTGCAAACTAGGCGTCAACGCTAGAAAAAATGCTGACGCAACTATTTTTACATAAAAAAATCGCCAAAAAGTTGGCGAAAGTTAGAAAATTAGTTTTAACAAAATTTATTTTTTAAGATGTGATTTTTGATAATCCCAGCGGAAAAGTTGTACGAAAAATGATAGCGCCCCAAGGATCCAAAGGACAAAAAGCCAGTTGGGCATCCAGTATTTTTGCAACAATATCATGGAAAAATTAAGCAAGGAAAAAATAAATAGCCATCGACGTTCTTGGAGCCGAATCTGCTCAATTTGATGTAGATTTTCTTCAGAATAACCCTGGTTGCTCCAATATTTCTTCTCTTTATCGTTCATCGCATTCTCCTTTTCGTTCAAGTTGATACGTTTATTATAACTCTAAAATAACCTAATCGCAACAAAAGATATAGTTCAGAAAAAACTCAACATTTACACCGAATCTTATGCTAAAATAAAAGCAGAAAAAATGCTGACGCAACTGCAAACTAGGCGTCAGCGCTAGAAAAAATGCTGACGCAAATCCCATTCGTCCTTAAAGAAAAGAGCAACCCATGAAAATTCCCAAAGCCAAATTTTTAGAAACTATTCTTGCCCAAAAACGCCAAGAAGTCGCGCAGATGCCGGCAGAAAAGCCCCAAAAAGTGCGCCAAACTTACAAACTTTATGATTTTTTGAAACAGCATGAAAATCAGTTGCAAATCATCGCCGAAGTCAAAAAAGCCAGTCCTAGTCTGGGTGACATCAATCTTGACGTGGACATCACGGTGCAGGCGAAAACTTACGAAAAAGCAGGCGCAGCCATGATTTCGGTGCTGACCGACCCCGTGTTTTTCAAAGGTGACATTGCCTATCTGCGTGAAATTTCCGAAAAAGTGAAAATTCCGACTTTAAACAAAGATTTTATCATTGACCAAAAGCAAATTGATCGAGCGATTAACGCAGGAGCCACGGTGATTTTACTGATTGTTGCTTGCTTTGAAAATGATTTTGCCGGCTTGAAAAAACTGTATACTTATGCCATACAGCAAGGATTAGAGGTACTGGTTGAAACGCACAATAAGGCAGAACTTGACCTTGCTCACGCACTTGGCGCAAAAATCATCGGTGTCAACAATCGTAACCTCAAAACCTTTGAGGTCAGTCTGCAAAATTCACTGGATTTAGTAAAAGATTTTCAAGCGGAAAATGTCTATATTTCAGAAAGTGGCATCTTTGGAACACAAGAAGCTGAGCGCGTCGCCCCATATTTCAATGCAATTTTGGTAGGGACAGCACTGATGCAAGCCAAAAACGTAGAGAAAATGCTGACGCAACTGAAAACGAAGCGTCAGTGCGAGAAAAAATGCTGACGCAACTGAAACTTAGGCGTCAGTGCCAGAAAAAATGCTGACGCAACTGAAACTTAGGCATCAGTGCCAGAGAAAATACTGACGGATTTGAAAATAGTCCGCTTATGATGTTCAAACTTTACTCGAAGAAAAATGGAACTCAAAAAAATGAAAATTAAAATCTGTGGTCTCTCCACAAAAGCAGCCGTTGACACAGCCTGCCAAGCTGGCGCCACTCATTTAGGATTTATTTTATCAAAATCTCGACGGCAAATTTCCCCAGAAAAAATTGCAGAAATCACGTGCGACGTTCCTCAAAACATCCAAAAAGTCGGTGTCTTTGTCAACGAGCCTCTTGTCTTCGTCAAAAATGCGGTCAAACTTGGCAAACTTGACATCGTGCAACTGCATGGCAGTGAAGACATGACCTACATTTCCGCGCTCGACCTTCCCGTGATTAAAGCAATTTCTAGCCTTCAACAAAGCAAAAAATACGAAGGCGTAACCCTTCTGTTTGATAGCCCAAAAGGCGGAAGCGGTGAAACATTTGATTGGAAGACCGATTTATCAGCCGTCGAAACTCCCTATTTTATTGCCGGCGGTTTGACACCTGAAAATGTAGCCACTGCCCTTCACCACTACCCAAACGCCTACGGTGTCGACGTATCAAGCGGTGTGGAAACAAAAGGCGTGAAAGATTTATCAAAGATAGAAGCTTTCATAAAAAATGCAAACTTCGTCGCATCCCAAAGCTGAAAAAAGTGGGAGAGTCAAGGCAGCCACTCAAAGTAAGAAAATCAAAAGAATAAAAGGAGAAAACATGACCTATAACCAACCCAACGAAAAAGGATTTTACGGCAAATTTGGCGGACAATTCGTCCCAGAAACCTTGATGACAGCTGTCAAGGAACTTGAAGTTGCCTATGAAGAAAGTAAAAACGACCCCGCTTTTCAAGCAGAGTTTGAAAATCTCCTTAAAGATTATGTAGGACGAGAAAGTCCGCTTTATTTGGCGCAACGATTGACGGACTATGCCGGCGGAGCCAAAATTTACCTTAAACGTGAAGATTTAAATCACACTGGCGCCCACAAAATTAACAATGCTTTGGGACAAGTTCTCCTTGCTAAAAAAATGGGTAAAAACAAAGTCATTGCCGAAACAGGTGCGGGACAACACGGTGTTGCCACAGCCACAGCAGCCGCTCTTTTTGGCATGGAATGTACGATTTATATGGGAGAAGAAGACGTAAAACGTCAAGCACTGAATGTTTTTCGGATGGAATTATTGGGTGCCAAAGTCCACAGTGTTGTAGACGGTTCGCGCGTGCTCAAAGATGCCGTTAATGCCGCTTTGCGCGCTTGGGTGGCCAATGTTGAAGACACTCATTATGTGATGGGTTCCGTTCTTGGCCCACATCCCTATCCCCAAATTGTCCGAGATTATCAAGCCGTTATTGGGCGGGAGGCGCGCGCGCAATTTTTGGACAAAGAAGGAAAACTCCCCGATGCACTTGTCGCTTGTGTGGGCGGAGGCTCAAATTCTATGGGGCTTTTCTATCCCTTTGTTAATGATGAAAAAGTAGAAATGTACGGTGTAGAAGCTGCAGGCTTAGGCGTTGACACTCCATATAACGCAGCAACAATTACTAGTGGACGCCCCGGAATTTTGCATGGTCAACTTATGGATGTTTTACAAGATGAAAATGGTCAAATCCTAGAAGCTTTCAGTATCTCGGCAGGTCTTGATTATCCGGGAATTGGCCCAGAACACAGTTATTTCAATGCCATTGGACGAGCAAAATACGTTGATATCACCGATGATGAAGCCGTTGAAGCCTTTCAACTCCTTTGTAAACTTGAAGGCATTATTCCAGCACTAGAAAGTTCACACGCGATTGCCTATGCTATCAAATTAGCCAAAGAACTTGGCAAAGACAAAACAATGATTGTCTGCTTATCAGGGCGTGGCGATAAAGATGTAAACCAAATCAAAGAACGACTAGAATCAGGAGAAACGAGCTTAGAACATTACATTAAAAACCAACAACGCCTCGATGCCTTGGAACAAGACTGAGCTTGCTCTTTTCTATTTAAAAAAGGAAAAAATATGAAAACATTAGAAAAACATTTGAAAAAATTGGATAAAATCTTCATTCCTTACATTATGGCTGGAGATCATGAACGAGGACTTGAGGGTTTGCAAGAAACTGTTGATTTGTTAGCAAATGCAGGCGCTTCAGCTATTGAAATCGGCGTTCCCTTTTCTGACCCTGTCGCTGATGGCCCAGTCATCGAACAAGCAGGATTACGTGCTTTGGCAAATCAAGTCAGCTTGACAGGAATTGTTAAAAGCTTGCAAACATTGAAAGCGACCGTGCCGCTGATTATCATGACCTATATGAATCCTGTTTATCAATATGGGACAGAAAAATTCTTAGCCGATTTGGCAGACACCGCAGTTAAAGGGTTGATTGTACCCGATTTGCCAATGGAAGCCCAAAACTTCATCACCGATTATTTGGCAGAAAAAGATTTGGCTTTGATTCAATTGGTTAGTTTGACCACAGGTTTAGAACGACAAAAAGCGTTGATTAAGAATGCCGAAGGTTTTGTTTATGCGGTGGCAGTCAATGGCGTGACCGGTAAGGAGAATGCTTATTCAGATACACTTGATGAACATTTGAAAGTTCTGTCAGGACTGAGCACAGTCCCTGTATGTGTTGGTTTTGGGGTGTCTAATTTGGCGGATGTTGAGCGTTTCAATAAAGTTTCTTCGGGTGTTATCGTTGGCTCTAAGATTGTTCGTGATTTGCATGAGGGTAAAAAAGCAGAGGTTATCTCCTTTATCAAAGCCGCTTCACAAAAATAAAAAAAAGAAAGAAAAAAGACTTGACAGCGTTTTCCATAAATGCTATAATCAAATTAAATAAAACGGTTACACAAATACGGATGGTGATTATTAAGTTAAGCTAGACCTTATCGTGCCCTATATACGTCTGTATAGGGAGATAAGGTCTATTTTTTTGGAAAAAATGGAGTAAAGCGTGAAGATCAAAAAAGTTCTGAACAACAACGTCGTCATTGCAAAAAATAATAATGAGGAAGAAACCATTCTAATGGGTTTGGGCTTGGGTTTTGGGAAAAGAGCTGGCGAGTGTGTCGAAGACAAAAAGATTGAAAAAATCTTTGCCTTGAAAGTTACCTCTGCTCAGCAAAATTTTTCAGAGCTACTCTCGGAGATTCCAGGAAGTATTATTGAGCTTTCAATGGTGACGCTGGCTGAAGCGAAAACGACATTCAATAAGGAAATATCCGATACAATCCTCGTGGCTTTTGCCGATCACTTGGACGCTGCGATTAAGCGGGCAGAAAAAAAGATTGCGGTTAAAAATTTCTTGCTTTGGGATATCAAGCGCTTCTTCCCTGAAGAATTTAAGATCTGTCTGACAACTTTAGAGAAAGTTAATCAACAATTTTCTATCTCATTACCAGAAGATGAGGCGGGATTTTTGGCGATGCACATCGTCAATGGAACCTTGGGAAGCGGACATGAATATGCCACAGAGTTGACCAAACTGATGGAAGAAATTTTGACCACTTTAAAGTACACCTTGCAGGTCAATTTTAATGAGCAGGATGCTTATTTCCAGCGCTTCATCACTCATTTGAAATTTTTTACAGAACGAGTGTTTTCGCAGACTGTGACAGATGAGGTGGCTGATGAAGATTTATTTACCTTGATTATTCGTAAATATCCTAGGGCTTATCTTGGAACGTCGAAAGTGAGCGACTTTTTGAAACAAACGAAAAATTATCAAGTTTCACAAAGTGAGCAGATTTATATGACGGTGCATTTAGCACGAATTTTGGAGAAAATCCAAAAAACTTAACTTAAAATCTAAGTTGGATTTTAAAAACAGACGCTCAGCGTCAATTAACTTTGGTAACAATTGGATCGTGACATTAGGTTGGCGAGACCTCTAAAAAATATTATATTTTGGAGGTTTGTAATGGGCAAATATGAAGCTCTTGCAAAAGACATTGTAGCAAACGTGGGTGGCAAAGAAAATGTCATTTCCGTTATTAACTGTATCACGCGCTTGCGTTTTAAACTCAGAGATGAGAAGAAGGCAAATACGGAAGCGTTGAAAAAGATGGATGGCGTAGTAACGGTCATGAAATCTGGCGGACAGTATCAAGTCGTGATTGGAAATCATGTTCCTGACGTGCGTGCAGACGTGGATGCCGTTTTGGGCGTCCTTGAGACTTCAGAGGAAGATGCGGGGAAAAAAGGAAATCTCTTTGACCAGTTTGTAGATATGATTTCTGGAATCTTCCAACCGATTCTTGCACCGCTTTCTGCAGCAGGTATGCTCAAAGGGGTGAATGCCATCCTTTCGTTCTCACTAGGGCAAGGTTATCAGGCGTCATCAACTTATGCCGTCCTTAATGCAATGGGCGATGGTTTATTCCTCTTTTTACCAATTTTCATAGGCTTTGCGGCGATGAAAAAATTTAGAGGGTCACCTTTTGTAGGGATGATGATTGCGACTGCTTTGGTTTATCCTGGTTTCCTAGATGGTTCAATCACTGCGACATTTGCTAAAAGTGGTGGATTGGATTTGTTTGGCATTCCGTTTTCGGTGCCTGCGGCAGGTTACGGCTCAACTGTGATGCCAATTATTGCGATTACAGCTTTTGCAGCATTTCTAGAGCGACAATTGAAAAAGATTATTCCTGACGTGGTGAAACTTTTCTTGGTGCCATTCTTTACAGCAATCATCTCTGTTCCTCTTGGATTTTTGGTGATTGGGCCAGTGATGAACGTGGCTTCGGATGCGTTGGGTAAAGGATTGATGGCTTTACAAGGCTTTAATCCGATTATCTTTGGACTGGTGCTTGGTTTTGCTTGGCAAGTCTTGGTAATGTTTGGACTGCACTGGGCAATTGTTCCTTTTGCGATTATTTCTTTGGCCAAAGGAGAGCCTACGGCACTCTTAACAGCAGCTGGGGTAGCTTCTTTTGCTCAAACGGGTGCTGTTGGTGCGGTGATGTTGAAAACGAAGGATAAAAAACTTCGCGAAATGGCCATTCCAGCCTTTATCTCTGGTTGGTTTGGGGTAACGGAGCCTGCGATTTACGGGATTACCCTTCCTAAGAAACGTCCATTCTGGATTTCTTGTGCGGTCAGTGGTGTTCTTGCTGCGGTAGCAATGGGAATGGGAATTAAAGCTTACACAATGGGAGCACTTGGTATTTTCAGCTTCACTTCAAATATCTCATTGGATGGTGATGTCTCTGGTGCTGTGAAGATGATGATTTTGGCAGGGATTGCGGTTATTGCAGGATTTATCGTAACCTACATCGTAGGTTTTGAAGATGAAATCGTGGAAGTGAGCGAAGATGTAGTGGCAACACCTGTTAATTTTGCTAAACAAAAGACTAATAAAGAAGTGATTTTCACTCCAATTGAAGGTCATGTGATTCCTTTGTCAGAAGTGAAAGATGCTGCCTTTTCAGCGGAAATCATGGGTAAAGGAGTAGCAATTGAGCCTACTATCGGTGAAGTACGCGCCCCTTTTGATGGGATGGTCATGATTTTATTCCCAACGAAGCACGCGATTGGTCTGGTTTCAGATCAGGGTTCTGAGGTATTGGTGCATATCGGTATTGATACGGTGCAACTTGAGGGACAATACTTTGAGACTTTTGTCAAACAAGGGCAAATGGTCAAAAAAGGTGATTTGTTGATTAAATTTGATATTGAAAGCATCCAAAATGCAGGTTATAGTACACAGGTGCCGATTATCGTGACTAATTCACAAGATTATATGGATGTGCTTGCGACGGATAAAGCTTATGTGAAAAAAGATGAAATGCTTTTGACAGCTATTGGAGCTCAGACGACGGAACTTGTGGCAAATCCAGTATAAAAAGAAATGATGATTAAAAAATTAAGAGAGAAGAGAGTGTAAAAATGACATTTAAAACAGATTTTTTGTGGGGCGGAGCAACAGCGGCAAATCAATTGGAAGGTGCTTATGATGTGGATGGAAAAGGGCTTTCGGTCACTGATGTAATGCCTGGTGGGAAAGAACGCTTGGGAATCCTTGATTCAGAGTCATTTGATTGGACAATTGATAAGGAGCACCATACTTATCCTAATCATCAAGGGATTGACCATTATCATCATTTCAAAGAAGATATTGCTTTGTTTGCTGAAATGGGCTTTAAGGCTTATCGTTTCTCAGTGGCTTGGACGCGGATTTTTCCAAATGGGGATGAAATGACCCCTAATGAAGCGGGACTGAAGTTTTATGATCAGGTGATCGAGGAGTGTTTGAAGTATCAGATTGAACCGGTCATTACGATTTCACACTATGAAATGCCTCTGCATTTGGTCACAGCGTATGGTGGCTGGAAGAATCGCGCTCTGATTGAGTTTTATGGCCGTTTTGCTCAGGTTTTATTGAAACGCTATCAAGATAAAGTCAAATATTGGATGACTTTTAATGAAATCAATTCAGCGACTTTTATTCCAGGGCTTAGTCAAGGTTTGGCGCCTTTGAATGGCAGTAAAGAGCGTAAAAATATTTTCCAAGCTTGGCATAATCAATTTGTGGCGAGCGCGCAAGCGGTCAAATTTGGTCATGCTTTGAATAAGGATTTGAAGATTGGTTGCATGAGTATTTATTCAACGACTTATTCTTTTGATGCAAATCCAGTCAATCAAATTGCAACTCAACAAAGTATTCAAGAATTTAATTATTTCTGTAATGATGTGCAGGTTCGAGGGGCTTATCCAGCATTTACTCATCGTTTGTACGAAAAATATGGAGTTAAAGCTGAGGATTTGGATATTACGGCTGAGGATTTGGCACTTTTGAAAGAGGGAACGGTGGACTATATTGGCTTTAGTTACTATATGTCTTCTGTCGAATCTCAGACAGGTGAAGGGGTCGAAGCTAGTGGTAATATGGTGCTTGGCGGGGTTAAAAATCCTTTCTTGCAAGAGAGTGAATGGGGTTGGGCTGTTGACCCTGATGGACTGCGCTATGCTCTGAACGACTTGTATGGTCGCTATCAAGTGCCTTTATTTATCGTAGAAAATGGCTTGGGAGCCATTGATCAGGTCAATGAAGATGGCACAATCGAAGATGATTATCGGATTGATTACCTGAGAAAACATATTAAGGCAATGGAAGAAGCGATTGCTGATGGTGTGGATGTCATGGGCTATACGCCATGGGGTTGTATTGACTTGGTTTCGGCCTCAACGGGTGAGATGAGTAAGCGTTATGGTTTCATCTATGTTGATTTGGACGATGAGGGTGTCGGTACTGGCAAGCGTTCTAAGAAAAAATCATTTGATTGGTACAAGGAAGTCATTGCGTCAAATGGCAAAAATTTGTAAAAGAAGTGAGAGAATTTATTTTCGTCAGCAAATTCTCTGACGTTTACGGTAAAAAATAAATTCCGTCAGTAAATTCTCTGGCTTTTAGTGAAATAAAAAGATTCCGTCAGCGTGGCGGAATTTTTGCTTGAAAAAATGGATAGTGGTAAGGCTTAAAGTGCGGAGAATTTTGCTATAATAGGGATAAATCTTAATGGAAATGAGTTAATTTATGGCAGAAGAAAAGAAAAGCTCGGGAATGTTTGCGGTTCTTGCGGCTTTGGGTGCGAATGTTTTGGTGGCAATCAGTAAATTTATTGGTTTTGGTTTGTCAGGCTCAGCTGCGATGCTTAATGAGAGTATTCACTCGGTGGTCGATTGTGGGAACCAGATTTTGCTATTGTTTGGTGATCGGCGCTCGCGTCAAGCAAGTTCCAATTTACACCAATTTGGCGAGGCACGAGCGAAATACTTTTTTAGTATGATTGTGGCGACTTTTCTCTTTTTTGGGGGTGGTGTGATCGGGGTCATGGAGGCCTACGACAAGTTGGTGCATCCTGCGCACTCGGTGGAAAATCCGTGGATTGTGATTGGAATTTTGCTGATTGGGATGCTGATTGAAGGGTCATCTTTACGGGTTGCGTTCAAGGAAATTGCTGAGTTGAACACAGAGAAATTGCCGATTTTTAAATTTTTGCATGAGAGTCGACATAGCGAAATTCTAGTGATTTTCGCTGAGGATTTATGTGCAATCATTGGTTTAATTTTGGCACTTTTGGGCACGGCTCTGACGATGATTACTGGAAATCCAATGTTTGACGCCATCAGTGGACTTATGATTGGTCTTTTGTTGATGGCGGCTGCGATTTTCTTAACACGTGAATTTTACAGTTTGATTGTTGGTGAGCGCGTGACAGATAGTGATTTGGTGAAGATTCTGCGGCCTTTTGAGCGTTCAGAAATTGAGCGGGTCATCAATGTGAGAACCGTTCATCTGGGGCCTACGGAGATTTTGATTGCTGCTAAAATTGATTTGGTGAATGAACTTGTCTTAGAAGATTATGAGATTGTCAACCAGATTGAAGCAGAAATCCGGCGGAGTTTACCAGATAAAAAATGTTACATTTATATCGAAATTGATGAATTTGACGAGCACTATCAAAGATAATTTACTGACGGAATCGGATTAAAAGTTTCATCAGTAAAAATGAGAAAAAAATAAAAGGAGGACTATTTTTGAAAGATTACTTTAATTGTATTGAAGAAAAAATGATAAAATTCTTAACCAAAATCAGCTTTTTATCCTTGATTATTGTCGGTTTAGTCATCGTCTATCTTCTATTTCGCGAAATTTATTCGTTGATTATTTTAGCGATGCAGCCTGAAACGGGTGGGAATTACTATGATAGTTTGAAAGGAATTTTATCCTTCTTTATCTTCTTTGAATTTTTAACATTAATCATCACCTCCTTACGAAATCGTGGACACGTTTCTCTCATCTTTTTATTATCTTTGGGGATTACATCACTGATTCGACTTTTACTCACTTATCACGAGCATCTGATGGGCGTCATGTTGATTTCCAGCGCCATCCTGCTGCTGATTATAAGTGTGGTGATTTTGAAAAAATTTATTTTTCCAAATGATGACACTGATGAGCATCTCTAACCGTTTGCGTCAGTAAAAATTCTACTGACGAAACAAGAAAAAATGCTGACGGAATTTTCGTCAGCATTTTTTCTTAGAATTTTTTAAGATAAATTTTATCAATATAATGTTTTTCTGATTTATGAAGAATAACTTCGGCACGGTTGCGGGTCGGCTCAATGTATTCGCGTAAATTGACACGATTGACGCGCGCCCAAGTTTCACGGGCCAAATTAACGACTTTGTCCGCAGGCATTTTTGTAAATTGATGATAAAAATTTGTTTCGTCAGATTTTGCCAACTTTAAGAGACTGTCAAATCGTTCTAAATACCATTTCTCAATCAATTTTTCGTCAGCATCAACGTAGATTGAAAAATCGTAAAAATCGCTGATGTAAAGCATTTGATTTTGCGGATTTTGCAACACATTGATCCCTTCGACGATGAGGATGTCTGGGCTGTCGATGAGTTGATTTTGATCAGGCAAAATATCATAAGTTTCGTGCGAATAAATCGGAACTTGACATTTTTCGCCCTCCTTGACATGGTAGAGAAAATCGGTCAAGCGCTCCATATCGTAGCTTTCAGGAAAACCTTTGCGATCAAGAATACCGCGGTCTTTCAGTTCTTTTGTTGTAAAAAGAAAGCCATCCGTCGTGACCAAATCAACCGTCAACTTTGGAAAAGCACGTGAAAGAAGCACCTGAACGAGCCGTGCCGTCGTTGATTTCCCAACAGCCACAGAACCCGAAATTCCAATAATTAAAGGCGGTGTTTTCACGATTTTTTGCAAGAAAAGTCCCTTAGAAAAGCTCATATCTTCCAAGTTCTTCTTGTAGAGGCGCAGCAGGTGAACCAGCGGCAAATAGACATCTTGAACATCCTGTAAGCTAATTTCGTCGTTGAGCGAGCGGATGGATTCAAGCTCATCATGCGTCAAAGGCGCAATTGATGTTTTATAAAGGTTTTGCCAAGTTTCACGGCTAATTTCGTCAAAATTGATGAATTCATTCATGAGAAATATTTTACCACATTTTTGCTCGAAGCAGGCAAAAGAAGTCGTCTTTTTGTAAGCGGCTTAATCTATTGATAGCAGACCTAGCGAGAAATACGTAAGTGTTTACATTCGAAAAAAGACATTCAGAAAAATTTTTCGGGGCGAAAAGAAGGGTTTTGTGTTAAAATAAACCTAATGGTAAAAACAAATATGTATTATGAAGACAATCGTGATTTAGCACACGATTTGCAAAAATTGACTGTCGAACTCTTGGACTTGCCGATGCATTTCCTGACCGACCGCGGTGTTTTTTCTAAAAATGCAATTGACTACGGGTCGCGTGTCTTATTAGAAAATTATGAGCCAGAAATGGCAAAAACTTTACTTGATGTCGGCTGCGGCTACGGAACCTTGGGACTGACTCTGGCCAAAAAATTTGATTTAGCAGTGACCATGGTTGATGTCAACGGTCGGGCCTTAGAATTGTGCCAGCAAAATGCTCAAAATAATGCGGTAAGCCCTGTTGAAATCAAACGTTCTGACCGCTATGAAAACATCAGCGAAAGCTACGATGCCATCATTTCCAACCCGCCTATTCGAGCAGGAAAAGAAGTTGTGCATGGCATTTTGACAGGCGCTTTTGACCACCTGAATACAGGAGGGCATTTGACCATTGTTATTCAGAAAAAACAAGGTGCTCCCTCGGCCCAAAAGAAAATGGAAGAAGTTTTTGGAAATTGTGAAATCATTGCCAAAGATAAGGGCTACTTCATTTTACGGAGCTACAAAAAGTGAGGAAAAAATGAGGAGAATAAAATCAGTTTCAGCTACAAGTTCCATTGAAGAACTTGAACTCGAAGAATTAGTAAAGGCTTGGCCGGTCGTCAAGCAACTCCGTAGTCAGTTAACTTTGGAAAAATTTTGTGAAACCGCTACAAAAATGCCAGCTTATCGAGCATTTGTTTTCCAAGAAAATGGCACAATTCTTGCTTATGCTGGCTTTAGTGAACAACTCAATCTTTATGAAGGACATCATCTTTTTGTTTATGAACTCGTTGTTGATGCTACGAAACGCCATCGAGGGCTTGGAAAAATACTCTTAGACGAGGTGGCCAACGAAGGAAAAAAACAAGGCTGTGAACAGCTTGTCTTGACATCTGGTTTAGAAAAAGCAGCAGCACATCAATTTTATGAGAAAAAAATGAAATTAACAAAAACAAGTTTTGTTTTTAGAAAGGCTTTATAAATGAGCTATCGTATGGTTGACCTCATCCAAAAAAAACGAGAAGGCGGCGCTTTTAGCAAGCCTGAAATCAATTGGATTATTGAAAATTATGTCAGTGGTGCAGTACCTGATTATCAAATGTCAGCACTGGCTATGGCGATTTATTTTAAAGGAATGACGACAGAAGAAACAGCAGCGCTCACCATGGCGATGGTGCACTCAGGTAAAGAGTTTGATCTGAGCAGTATTGCTGGCGTTAAAGTGGATAAACATTCTACTGGCGGCGTGGGGGATAAAGTGACCTTGATTTTAGCCCCACTCGTTGCTTCATTTGGCGTTCCAGTGGCTAAAATGTCTGGGCGGGGTCTCGGGCATACCGGCGGGACTCTGGATAAATTAGAATCCATCCCCGGCTTTAATATTGAAAAAACAGAAGCAGGTTTCATTGAGCAAGTGAAGGAAACAGGAATCGCGGTTATTGGCCAATCTGATGAACTCGTCAAGGCGGATAAACTCCTCTATGCCCTGCGTGATGTGACGGCGACTGTTGATATCATCCCGCTGATTGCAAGTTCAGTCATGTCCAAAAAAATTGCTGCGGGCTCAGACGCCATCTTGCTTGATGTGACCGTCGGTGATGGAGCTTTCATGAAATCAGTAGAAGATGCGCGCGTCCTTGCTCGCACAATGGTTGATTTGGGACGCTCTGTTGGTCGCGAAACCGTTGCAGTCATCACCAATATGAGTCAACCACTTGGTTTTGCGATTGGTAATCGAAATGAAATCACAGAAGCTGTTCAGACCTTGAAAGGACAAGCACCACAGGCTTTTCAAGAATTTATTGCTGAATTAGCTCAAATTATGCTACAATTGGCAGGGGTTGAAAAGACAATCCCTGAGATTCTTGAACATCTACATAATGGGGCAGCCTATGCAAAATTTGTCGCAATGGTCAAAGCTCAAGGCGGAGACCCAAGCGCTTTTGAAAATTTGACAGCTCCTTTGAAAGTTAAAAATACATTAGAAATTCGAGCTGACAAAGCAGGTTTCATTTCTTGTGAAAAAGCATTAGGTATTGGGATTGTTGCCATGAAACTTGGCGCTGGACGCGCAACAAAAGCAGATAAAATTGACTTTGAAGCGGGTGTAACCTTAGCTAAAAAGGTTGGCGATGCTGTTGCTGTCGGTGATTTAATCGCTACGCTTTATTCCAATCAAGCCATTACTGAAGAGCTGGTTCGTGAATTTACGGATAATTTGGTCATTAGTGACGAGCAAGTTCATCAAAAAGAAATCTTAGAAATCGTTAGATAAAAATGAAAGAAGACTTAAAACTTCCAACGCCAATCATTGCCTTACAAGTGATTTTGGCTGCTTTATCTGGGGCAATTAGCAAATTATATTTGCAAAACCAAGCTTGGTTTATTCAACTCCTTGCGTTCATTGTCATCTTCTCCATTGTTTATGCACTTGTCGGGATGATTTATTTAAAAATAAAAAAATAGAAAGAATTTTAAAATGCAAATTAACAAATACATCGATCACACTATCCTTAAAGCTGACGCACCAAAGTCAAAAGTACAACAAATCATTGATGAAGCTAAAAAATATGACTTCATGAGTGTTTGTATCAACCCAACTTGGGTGAGCTATGCGGCTGAAGAATTGAAAGACACAGACGTTAAAGTCTGCACAGTCATTGGTTTCCCTCTTGGTGCAAATACTTCAGAAGTCAAAGCGTTTGAAGCGAAAAATGCGCTTGAAAATGGAGCAGATGAGATTGACATGGTTATCAACATTGGTGCTGCTAAAGCTGGAGATTGGGATCTTGTTGAAGCTGACATTGCCGCTGTTAACGCAGTCAAGGCTGATAAATTGCTCAAAGTCATCATCGAAACAAGTCTTTTGACTGATGAAGAAAAAGTCAAAGCCTGTGAAGCTTGTGTCCGTGTTGGTGTTGATTTTGTTAAAACATCAACTGGTTTTTCAACAGGTGGTGCAACAGTGGCTGATGTCAAATTGATGCGTCAAACAGTAGGGCCTGATATGGGAGTTAAAGCTTCTGGTGGCGTTCATAATTTGGCAGAAGCACAAGCGATGATTGATGCTGGCGCAACACGTTTAGGGGTGTCTGCTGGTGTGGCTATCATGGAAGGACTTACTTCGGATGCCAGCTACTAAAGAAATGATTGCAGCAGCACGTCAAGCAGCAAGTCGAGCTTATGTGCCTTATTCTCATTTCCCAGTGGGGGCTGCTTTTCATACGACTTCAGGTCAGATTATCCAAGGTTGTAATATTGAAAATGCGAGTTTTGGTCTGACGAACTGTGCGGAACGCACGGCGATTTTTAAGGCAGTGTCAGAGGGAATAAGGGATTTTGATGCGCTTTATATCTTTGGCGAAACGAAGGCTCCGATTAGCCCTTGTGGAGCTTGCCGACAAGTACTTGCGGAGTTTTGTCCTGCTGAAATGCCTGTTTTCTTGATTTCAAAAGATGATGAGGTCATGGAAACTTCTGTAGGCGAGCTTTTGCCGTATTCATTTACGGAATTGAATTAGGTTAAAAATTTTATGTGCTGACTTCGGTCAGTATATAAAATAGTGAAAAAGTAAGCGCTACAGTAATTGAGCTTATTTATTTTTTTACAGATGGAAGCCTTCTAAAAATTGGAACTAGAGTTACTGAAAAGAAGAGGAAACGACCTGTATTCCGATTGAAAAAATTAAGAATTTTATAAAATGGAGCTATTTCCGAACGTTTGGAAAATAAATACCTTCCTTTAGGTACAACGCTTGCAAAAAGAAACAATATATCTTAAAATGGTCTTAAGCTAAAAAGTTTAGCCACAAAAATATTCGGAGGAAACCCTTTCCATGAAAAAACGTGTATTCGCAGTTGGTGCTATCGCACTTGCATCAGTCGCAGTCCTTGCAGGATGTCGCTCACATGACGCAGCTGGAGGATCAACTGGTAAAGCTAAAACAGATCTCAAAGCAGCAATCATCACTGATACTGGTGGGATTAACGACCGCTCATTCAACCAATCGGCTTGGGAAGGTCTTCAAAAATGGGGTAAAGAAAATAACCTCAAGAAAGGTGCTGGTTTCACTTATTTCCAATCAAACTCAGCATCAGACTACACAACAAATTTCAACTCTGCTGAGCAACAAGGCTACAAACTTTTGTTTGGTATTGGTTTCTCACTTCAAGATGCAACAGCTTCAGCAGCTAAAAATAATCCAAAATCTAACTTTGTGATTATTGACTCTATCATCGAAAATCAAAAGAACGTTGCTTCAGCAACATTTGCTGATAACGAAGGTGCTTATCTTGCTGGGGTTGCTGCGGCTAAAGCAACTAAAACCAACAAAATTGGTTTCATCGGCGGAATGCAATCAGACGTTATCACACGTTTTGAAAAAGGTTACGAAGCTGGAGCTAAATCTGTAAATCCAAACATCAAAGTTGATGTGCAATATGCAGGATCATTTACAGATGCTGCGAAAGGTAAAACAATTGCTTCTGCAATGTACGGTGCTGGTGATGATGTCGTTTACCAATGTGCTGGTGGTGTAGGTGTAGGTGCATTCTCTGAAGCAAAAGCCTTGAACTCAACTAAAAATGAAGCTGACAAAGTTTGGCTCATTGGTGTTGACCAAGACCAAAAATACCTTGGTGGTTACACTTCTAAAGATGGTAAAAAATCTAACTTCGTGCTTGTTTCAACAATCAAAGAAGTTGGTAAAGTCGTTCAAGATATCGCTGATAAGACTAAAGATGGTAAATTCCCTGGCGGAACTACTGTTACTTACAACCTCAAAAACGGTGGGGTTGACCTTGGTCTTGACAACGTTACTCCAGAAATCAAAACAGCTGTCGCTACTGCAAAAGCTGACATCATCTCTGGAAAAATCACTGTTCCTTCAAAATAATTGTCTTTTAACTAGCAGAAATGCTAGTTTTTTTGTAATTTTAAGATGAAATATTTTCTCCCCTATTTTCTGCTGAAAATAGGGGAGAATGTGCTATAATTAATGAAATGGTATAGATTGTGAGAAAAGTGCGGAGAAGTTATGGTCAGAAAATCAGTTCCAAATTATATTATTATTCATGATGCACTCAAAGATGAGGTTGAAAAAGAGGTCTGGAAGATTGGGCAACGCTTGCCGAGCGAGCGAGATTTGGCGGAGCGTTTTAATGTGAGCCGGATGACAGCTAGACAGGCAGTTACTGCTTTGGTTGATGAAGGTATTTTAGATCGTCGTGTGGGGTCGGGGACTTATGTCGCTAGCCGCCGTGTACGAGAAAAAATGCGCGGAACGACGTCTTTCACTGAAATTATCACTTCACAAGGTAAAGTGCCGTCCACAGAGGTTTTGAGTTATATCAAGACAGCACCTAACGAGGTGGAGTGCGAACGCTTGAACATCAGTAAGAAAGATTCAATCATTCGGATGGAGCGGATTCGTTATGCGGACAAGTTGCCGATTTGTTTTGAGGTCGCGAGTATTCCTTATGATTTGGTCAAAAATTTTAATAAAAAGGAAATTACGAGCAATTTCTTTAAAACCTTGGAAAACCATGGGTATGAAATTGCCCGAAGTGAGCAAATCGTATCGGCGAAACGCGTCAGTACTGAAGTAGCGGATTATTTGGCAATACGGGTCGGCTCAGCTATTTTGGGTCTGACACAGGTGTCTTATTTGGCAGACGGACGAGCTTTTGAATACGTGCTTTCACAATATGTCGGTGAGCGGTTCGAATTCTACTTGGAACGTTGATTTCCGCCAGAGAAAATGCTGACGTAAGTGAAATTTGGTGTTTAAAAATAGAAAAAATGCTGACGAAAATGAAAAAGGGCTCAATTGAGTCCTTTTTTTGTTTTGTGGCGATATTGAAATTGTTTGAGTTGAAAGTGTAGCCAACAGCCCACGCAGAAGCCACTGAGAGCGACAGCAGCTGCGAGAAAAACGAAAGCAGCAAAGACAATTGCCAAGATAAAATGTCCGCTCAGACCGGCCACTAAACTAGCAGTTAAGAGGCTACTGGCGATGATTTGGTTAAAACGCAGATCAGACCGATCTTCAAGAAGGTACTCAGACGGCTTTTTTCGAAGGAATTTTTTGGCAAGGAGAATGACAAAATTGCGTTCAAAGAAAATTCCGCCAATGCCCGCCAAAATGGGCAGAAGAAGAATCCAAAAGTTCTGGCTGAATACAGCAAGAAGGATACTTAGCAAAATAACGACCTGATTGGTGCGCACGAGAGGACGAGGAACACCAGAAGTTCTAATTTTTTTAGTCATAATTTTCTCCAAATCAAATTTTGATAAGTTGATTTTAACGCAACTTCGATGCTTTGGACTTAAAAATTTTTAATGACCAAGCTGAATTTTGACAAAGCACCACTGAAAGCGCAGAGAAATTACTGACGTAATTAAAAAAAGCATTTTACAACAAAAAAACCGCTGACTTAGGTTTCGTCAGCGATTTCTCTAAAATAATCATTAAAAAGTAACAGTAAAAGTCGTTCCTTTACCCAAAATGGACACAACGTCAATGGTTCCTTGCAATTCTTGGACATTTTTCTCCACAATCGCAAGTCCCAAGCCAGTTCCTGTCTCGCTGCGACTTTCGTCCACTCGATAAAAACGATCAAAAATCCGTTCTTTTTCGATTTCGCTCAAACCAGGGCCATTATCTGAGACGCTGAAAATAATTTGCGAACGGCAAGCCTGCAAGCTGACAAAAATCTGTCCCTTTTCAGGTGTATATTTGATTGCATTTTCGATAAGATTTTCAAAAATACTGTGCATCATGCGCTCATTTGTCCGCATACTGACTTTCTCAACCTGCTGAGTGAGGACAAGATTTTTCTCAGAAATTTGTGGCATTGAACTTGTGAGAATATTTTCAATCATCACGGAGAGATCAAGATTTTTCTTCTCAATTTGCCGATTTTGCTTAGTCAAAAGAAGGGTATCTTGCACCAAATTCATCAAACGTTTGCTTTCTTTGTGAATGATTGTCGCAAAATTCTTCGTTTCTTCAGGAGAAACAGGCTGAGCCTCCAGCAACTCGGCAAATCCTCTGATTGACGTCAATGGGGTCTTCAATTCGTGAGAAATGTTGGCAATAAAGGCATTGTGGGCATCTAAAGTTCGACGATAGCTGGTCACATCCATCATCGTCACCAAAAATCGACTGTCTAAATCTGGCAACGGCGTGATGCGCACTTGGTAATAAGCGGCAATTTTTTCAAAATAAAACAATTTTTCCTGAATATCAGGATTCAGCATTTTGTCCACCAAAAAACTCAAGAAATCAGCAAAAGGACTGAAAACATCAAGGTTTGCGGTATCCGCAAATTCATTTTTGAAAGAAGCATTTGTCCGCCGAATCTTCCCTTTGGAATTATAAATGAAAATCGGAAATTGGAAAAATTCAATAAATTCATAGAGATTTTCTTTTTTCTCGGTGTGCGACAAGGCTTGCATCTGAATACTTTCGCCCAATTTGTTCAATTCCGTTGTGATTTTGTCGTCATCTTCATTGATTAGATAGCTTTGGGTCAAGGGACTGCGCTCAATATTTTTGATTTTAGCCACGGTATTCTCGCGGAAAAGATAGCTCCGCTGGGCCGCACGCACCACCTGCACCGCCACTCCCAAATAAAACAAAAGGGCAAAAGCGATAATGGAAAAATTCACAAAGAAAGAAGGCGTACGCTCTTCACTCACTCGCAAATAACCGCGAATCTGCCCCTCATCAAAAAGGGGACTGGTAATCGTGATGCGTTCAGACGTTAAACTGCGCGCATAAGCCGCACCCTGCCCAATTTTGCGTGTCTCCTCATTATTTGTACTAGCCGCCAGATGCTCAAAATTGGTAGGAAGTTCGCCATTCGGGTGTTTTTCCAAAAAAAGTTGCACCTTATCTGCGGTTTCCAAAACGCGCTTCGTGTCGTTGCTCAGGATATTTTGGGTGACTAAAATCACCAAAACAAGCGTTGCAATGCAATAAAGAATCGTCAACAGGACGATATTTTTAAGTTTCATTTTCTTCAAAATAGTAGCCAAATCCTCGTTTTGTTTTGATATAGCGGTTATCTAATTTTTTTCTTATTTTGGAAATGAGAACATCAATTGTACGCGTTTCGGCAACATCAGAAATTCCCCAGAAATGTTGCAGCAAACGCTCACGACTGACAACATTGCCTTTACGTTGAGCCAAAAACTCCAATATCTCAAATTCACGTTTGGTTAAGTCCAAGATTTTTCCATCAAAATAAATTTCTTTTTTGTCAAAATCAAGCACCAAATGTTCAGTGATGAGCGGCTCAGGTCGCTCGATTACCTCTTCTTGGAGGGCCGAATCGCTTAGCGGTTGATTATACAGCTGACTGCGACGAATCAATCCAGAACAGCGCGCCAAAATTTCCTTCATCGGCGTTGTTTTATCTAAATATTCATCTGAACCAGCCTCAAGACCAACCAGTTTCATTTCATCATCATCACGCGCCGTCAAAATCAAAATCGGTGTGAAATTTCCCATTTTTCGGAGCATCTGCGTGACCTCAATACCAGAAAATTCAGGCATCATCAAATCCAGCAAAATCAAATCAAAAGGATTTTTGCGTGCTTTATCATAAGCTTTTTTACCATCATCTACAATCGTCACTTCAAAATCATTTTGCCGAAAATGGTAAGACAGAAGGGTCAAAATAGACCGATCATCATCAGCAATTAAAATTTTTTTCATACCACCTATTATAACAAAATGCGAGCCGCTTTGGCTAGATTTCTAAACAATTTTTAAGCTAGAATCAAGAAAATTCTCAAAATTGGGACATCCGTCAGTAAAAATGCTAAATTTTCATGACAAACCAATTTCCGTCAGCAAAATCTCTACCGTAAGCCCCCCTCAAAATAAGTTAAACTTATGCTATAATTAAACTATGCAAATTGAAAAAACCAACCGCATGAATACACTTTTTGAATTTTATGCCACCCTTCTGACCGACAAACAGATGAATTATATTGAACTTTATTACGCCGATAACTACAGTCTCGCTGAAATCGCCGAGGAGTTTGATGTCAGCCGTCAAGCCGTTTACGACAATATCAAGCGCACCGAAAAAGTTCTGGAAAGTTACGAAGAAAAATTGCACCTTTTTAGCAATTATGTTGTCCGTAATCAAATGCTTGAGAGTTTGATGAAAACTTACGCCGCTGACGAACAATTGGTCAGCAAATTACAAGAAATCCAACAAATTGACGAAGAAGAATTTTGATAAAAGCTTTCCGTCAGTAAATTCTCTAACTTAAACCATGCAAAATTGAAATTCGTCAGCAAATTCTCCACTACTCCAGCCCAAAAACTGACAGAAATCTGAAAATATGCTATAATTAACTTTCGAAAGAGTGCCAAAAAGCAACCTCAAAACTTGGGGGCGTTACGGATTCGACAGGCACTGTCGCGCATGAACTGCAACTGCTGAGGGATCAGGATAATCATCCGCAGATAAATATAACTGCTAAAAATAATACACAAACTTACGCAATGGCAGCCTAAACAGCACCATGCGTGCCTGATATTTGCTCACTGATGGCAATTTGACGGCCTAAACCTTTAGTCAGATACGTTGCTGTGGTGGCTTGATGCAGCAAAAGAGATTTAAAGCCCCGCTAAATATTGCTGTTTGAGACTGGCTTTGGTATTTAGTTAGATTTGAGAAAGTCCTATGGTTGTAGACGTTGATGTAGCAAGGTGTTTGGACGCGGGTTCGACTCCCGCCGCCTCCATAAATCAGTTTATATAGAATTTTATAAACTAACAAACCGCTCTGTTGAGCGGTTTTTGTTTTTTTAAAATAGTTATGAAAAGATATAAATATAAAAAAACAGACCCTAAAAAAATAGGTACAGATGTAAAAAAGGAGAAAAGAGCTACTTCGATAGTGCATTGTATTGAAGGAATATACAGTTTGAAAAAAATAATTCTGGTTTTTCAGTAATAGTTTGTCACCAGCTGAAGTATAGAGTTGAATTTCAACCAAGAGTATCAGATTCTTCATTTGATTAGACATAAAAATAAAAAAGACTTGCGCTAACAAATACTAATGTACCCGCCTAAAAGTCGGTGTCAGAATTGATTCAAAAAGCCACTTTCTCTACCAAATTTGAAGACAATGTTGTAGGAGATTTTGGTAAAATTTATGATAAAATAGAGGAAGAGAAAAAACTCAATATGAACAGGAAAAGTTAGAAATTATGTGTATAATATTTTGGTATTTTACCTCTTGAACATACGCACGAAGGATTTTTAGGACCATATCTAGGTATGTTTAGCTCCTTTTTTCAAATGATGTCACATAGGAAATTTGAGTTATAGATTAAAATCTCGGTCTTGAAATATATTTCGTTCAAATATATTTTCTCACTCTTATAATTTGGGTGAGCGTTTTAATATAATCAAATAGGAGAGGTTAAAATGAGATTACTTTTGATTGATAATTATGACTCCTTCACTTATCTACTGGTACAGTATTTTGAGGAATTAGATTGTAGGGTAACAGTCGTTAGTGAGGAGAATGAACTGAGCCAGAAAGTCAAATTTTCCCCAGATTTCGTTGAGGAGTCTTATAATGCAATTATCATTTCTCCAGGCCCTAAAACACCAAAAGAAGCAGTATTCAGTCAGGAAGTTGTTAATCTTTATGCAGGAAAACTTCCTATCTTGGGAATCTGCTTGGGACAACAAGTTATTGCTGAGTGTTTTGGAGGAACAGTTGTTCTTGGTGAAAAGCCAATGCATGGTAAAATTTCTAAAATTACTCATAATGGTCAAGGAATTTTTGAAGGGCTACCTCAAGACCTGAAAATTGCACGTTATCATTCATTAATTGTTAATCATTTACCTGATGATTTTGTAATTGATGCTTTGAGCGAGGATGGGGTTATTCAGGCCATTCATCAGCCAAATTTAAAACTGTGGGCTTTACAATTTCATCCGGAAAGTTTGGCGGCAGATTATGGTCATGAAATGTTAAACAATTTTTTGAAGCAGGTATAGTTTTTTGAGAGAATTTATAAGAAAAAATGTAGATATTTGGAAAATTTTTCTAAAATATTATCGTCCAAATGAAGAAATTGTTTTTTTACATACTAGTCAAGTGACTGAAAATGAGCATTACAGTATTTTAGCTCATAAACCTTATAAAAAGGTTTCAAAATATCATAATGAACTACTTGTAAATGGTGAAAAAAGGAATCTTTCTTTTTCCGAAGCAGTAGATTTGCTGAAAGACGACTTAGTTGAACGACCTAAAAATTGGCCATTTTATCCAGAATTGATGGGTTTTGTAAGCTATGAGCAAGAGCCTGCTTGTTTTGCAACCTATGATGAAGTTTTACTTTTTGACCATGAAACCAAACTGTTACGGGTCGTGCAATTTGAACAAACTGATGGCGAGTATTGGCTGACTGAATCTGAAGAAATTAAAGTTGATATTGAGATTGAGTCTGATTTTCCGAAGGGCATAGGGGCTGTTTTTGTTGACCAAACAAGGCAAGAATATATGGCTTCAATTAAGAAATTACAAGATTATCTGAAGGCTGGCGATATTTATGTTGCCAATTTGACGCAACAATTTGAAATTTGGTCTGATCAAAAACCTATTGATGTTTTTAAGAAAACAACCAAACAGATTCCTGCACCTTTTTCATCATTTTTACAATATCCTGAATGGAAAATGACGCAGATTTCAAGTTCAGTAGAACGTTTTGTGTCCATTCATGATGGGGAATTAATTTCAAAACCAATCAAAGGAACAATTGCTAGAGGAGAAAATTCAGTAGCTGATAGATTACAAAAGAAAACACTTTCTGACAGTAGCAAAGAGCGCTCTGAGTTACTGATGGTGACGGATTTATTGCGCAATGATATTGCCCGAATTAGTCAACCTTTTTCTTTGTCAGTCCCTAAATTTGCAGAAATTGAAACTTTTTCTCATGTTCATCAATTGGTGACTTCAATAAAAAGTAGAATTAAAGAAGATTTGACTTTTTCCGAATTTATGACGGCTTTGTTTCCAGGTGGTTCAATCACAGGTACACCTAAAAAGCGAGCAATGGAAATTATTAAGGAAGTTGAAAAACAATCCAGAGGAATCTATACAGGGATGCAAGGTTGGTTAAGCCGAGAAATGGATTTGGATATGAACATCGTGATTCGGACATTAGTTCATTATGGTGAGCGTTATCAGCTTGGTGTAGGCGGCGGAATCACTTTTGAGAGTGAAGCAGAAGTAGAGTTTGCTGAGATTTTACTAAAAGCAAAACCCTTTTTAGATATTTTTGGTGTGAAAGATGTTCCAAGTATTTTATTTACAACAGGTCTTGTCAAAAATGGTGAATTGTTAAATTTAGAGGGTCATATCAATCGCTTGAAAAAACAATACCATCATCCAGATTTGGAAGAAAAATTGAGAATAATTGCTCAAAAAGTTACTGACGGGGTTTTACGTGTCAGCACTGATGGAGATTCCTTGACTCCTGAGACTCGTCAGTTGACGCATTCAAATGAGTCTTATCGAGTTAAGCTGGCGCCTATTAGTGACAAACCTAGCCCTTTGTCTAACTTTAAACTTTCAGGTCCAGATTTTCAAAAGGTCTTTCGTCAGGAAGTCTTGGAAGCGAAAAAAGAAGGGTTTCAAGATATTCTATTTCATACAGATGGTTTGGTCAGTGAATTATCAATCGGAAATTTTGTGGCAAAAAAAGGTGAACACTATGAAACACCAGCCCAATATGCCCTAAAGGGAACTTTTTTAGACTTATTTGCAAAAAAACATACTCTAGTTTATAAAGATATTGCAATTTCTGATTTGAAAACTTACGATCGTTTTTATATGACAAATGCTGCCAGAGGATTAGTAGAAATTAAAATTGACGGTATTTCCTAATGTATCGTTGGAAATGTTGTGATAAGTTAGGAATACCGTTAAGAGAATAGTAGAAATGTTGATTCTAAAATTTATCACGTTTCAGGACAAGCTGGATATTATGTGAAATCAAAAATACTGTATATTTTAATACTGAAGAAAAGGCTCAGGCTGCAGGATATAGAAAATCTCTACGCTAAATTTACGCTTTTTAATGACAAAACCCTATAAGAATAGTCACTGTTTTATCTATTTAATCTAGAGGTCTTGTTTTATAAATCCCAATTTTCCTTAAGTAACAATTACACTTTGAGTATGTGATAAAGCTGAAACTAATCCTATTATAAATCACATAACCCTAAGGGAGGTAGATGTTAACTACTATCGAAAATAATGCACCAGTATAGTTTGGAGAAGTTAAGGCAAGCAATTTCGGTTTTGGGGATAGAGTGGTTATACAATGACAAGAAATATCACAATAAAATGAATAATAAAAAAGGCTTAGAAAAATCTAATCCTTTTTTATTATCCTGCGAAATCTTACTAGTCAATCTTCCAGCTGAAGGGTATTACTTACGGACTTCTTTTTTAAATATTTCGTAGTAAGAAGTTTCATAAATATGCTGGATTTCTAATCACAGCAATGTTGGTCGTGGTGCCCCAGATTCCGTGATATTTAGGTTGATATAGTCTTTAATCTTACTGCACTCGACAAGGTATTCGTCGTCACATTTAGGGCATTCCGTGAAGGAGTTAACAGGAACATACAAACATTGTTGTCAGAAACTCGTGACATAGGATTTAAAAGGATAAAAGAGCTATAGCAAAGTATGCATATATTAATGGGGCAAATTCTGGGGCAGAACAAAATAAAACCTCTTATTAAGTTAATAATAGGAGGAAAAGGAGCATCTATGTTATAAGGAGGAGATGGGAATCGAACCCATTCACTTAATAGTTTAAATGGCAATATATTGCTTCCCCCGCACTACTGGGTGTCCTCCATAAGTTTATACTCTCATAATACCAGAAACCGAAATCGTAATCAAAAGAATAGTTTGCTATTTTTAGATAAACGAGAAATTTTTCCAGTTCCATGACCACTCTGCACTAGCTAGCTCAAATTTATCAGAGGCATCCATATCTTATCCCCGACAAAATAAAAAACTCCAAATATATGCTATAATATTCAAAGAAAAAGCTAGCTCAAAGGATAAAAATTATGGAAAATAGCCTCAATATTATCGAAAAGATGAACCCCAATCAAAAAATTAACTACGACCGCGTTTTTCAAAAGGTTCGTGAAAGTTGGCGCAAAGAAGAAGTTCGTCCCAAAATCTTACTCCATAGTTGCTGTGCCCCTTGTAGCACCTATTCACTTGAGTACCTTGCCGAATCTGCCGATGTTACAATTTATTTTGCCAATTCTAACATTCATCCATCAAGCGAGTACACACGTCGAAAAATCGTACAAGAACAATTTGTCCAAGCTTTTAACGAGCGGACAGGTCATCAGGTTCAATTTATTGCTGCCGAATACGAACCAAACGTTTTTCTCCAAATGGTGCGTCAAAAGCACCTTGAAAACGAACCAGAGGGCGGAAAACGGTGCAGCGCTTGTTTTGAATTACGCCTTGATTTAGTCGCCGAAAAAGCCGTGGAACTTGGTTTTGACTACTTTGGGAGCGCCTTAACCCTATCTCCAAAGAAAAATAGCCAGCTCATCAACGAAATTGGCTTAGATATACAAAAAATTTATTCCGTCAACTACCTCCCGAGCGACTTTAAGAAAAACAACGGCTACAAACGCTCAATTGAAATGTGCCGCGAATATGATGTCTATCGTCAATGTTATTGCGGTTGTATTTATGCAGCCAAAGAACAAGGAGTTGATCTTAAAGAACAAAACCGTGCAGCCATCAATTTTATCCGCAATCAAAAATAAAATAAAAAAAGCTCAAAATTAGAGCTTTTTTTATTTTTACAAAAAACAAAAAAAGCAACATTTCCACTGATAAAAGTATAAAATACGAATGTTTTGATTTAGGAAAAGTAGTATAACTTTCATTGTAAACGTTTTCGTATAAAAATAAAAAGTAAAGGGTACCCTTTCTCTTGTTCTTGAACAAGAGAAACACTATTAGCTTAATAATGTAAGGAGAAAACAATAATGAATAAATTCAAAAAAGTAGCACTAGCAAGTGTCGCAGCGCTTGCTATTATCTCTCTCGCTGCTTGTGGAAAATCAACAAGTACAAGTTCTAAAGCTGTCAACGCAAGCTCTAATTTGGACAAAAAGCAGACGATTAATGTGTGGACGTTTACAGATTTAAAACCTCAGCTTACAGAACTCAAAAAGCTAAAACCCAATCTGACTATTAAAGAAGTTGTCCTTCCCTATGCTAATTTTCAAACGAAGCTTGACCAAGTTATTGGGACAAGCAAAGGTCCTGATATGATTGCCTTGGATGCAGGATTTGTTGAAAAATATGTTGAGTCGGGTAAGCTAACAGATTTGGCACCTTATGGTGTTGCAAAAGCTGCCAAGGCTAATTACAAGTATACCCTTGATATGGGTAAAAATAGCAAAGGGCAACAAGTTTCAATTTCTTACCAAGCAGCTCCCGGAGCGTATTTTTACAACACGCAAGTTTTCTCAAAATATTTAGGAATCCAACCAGATGATATCGCCTCTGCCCAAAAAGCCCTTTCTAGCTGGGATCAAATTGAAAAGACCGCCCAAACGATTAAAGAAAAATCTGGCGGTCAAGCCTACCTTTTTAGCTCACTTGAAGAAATTTATAATCCAGTCATTGGAGCACGTAAAGAAGGATGGGTTTCTAAAGATAACAAATTACAAATTGATAGCTCAATGTTGAAGTCATTAGATGTGATGAAAGACTTTGTTGCTAATAAATGGACGCAAAATACCTCAGCACAATCTGGCGACTGGTTTACAGGGATGTCTAACAACACCATTGGTACTTATGCACTTCCTTCATGGGGTATGTTTTACTGGCTAAAAGATGACTCTAAAGGGACTTTTGGTAATTGGCGTATGACGCAAGGCCCTGTTTCGTACTCTTGGGGTGGTACTTGGCTTTCTGCTGTTAAAGGTTCTGCTAATGAAAAAGGTGCAGCAGCACTCTCTGTCTATATGAGTACAGATAAAACTTTCCAAACTTGGGAAGCGAAAACTCAAAGTGACTTTGTGGCTGTAAGTACTGTTAACAACACTGTAGGTAAAGATGCCTCTGTCAAACTTCTGGGTGGACAAAATCCATATCCTATCTTCAATAAAGTTGCAAAAGGAATCAATGGTAAAAATCAAACACAATATGACCAAAATATCCAATCCCTTTGGATTAACGATGTTGTTAACCCATATGCCAATGGTAAAGTCTCTAAAGATAAAGCACTTAAAAACTTCAAGAATGATGTGAAGTCAGCTTATCCTTCTATGACTGTTAACTAATTTTAGAAATAGAGGTGGTGAATAGTAATATTTCCCTCCTCATTTTTTGAAAGGAAACTTTTATGGAAAATACAACTAAAAAATCATCAAAGAAAAAACTTTTTGAGAGATATAATCATTTTGGATATTATTTCTTGATTCCTTTCTTTGCTGGTTTCCTTGTTTTTCAACTTTATCCAATCATCTATTCTATTGCTATCAGTTTTACTAGTATGAATGGTTTTCAAACTTTCTCTGATGCAACAAATGTTGGCTTACAAAATTTTATAACTTTATTTAAAAATACTCCTTTGTTCATTACGAGTATAGGCAATACCTTGCTTTTATGGGTTCTTAACTTTGTCCCTCAAATTCTTATGGCGCTTATTCTTGCCGCTTGGTGGACAAATCGTAAGCTTAATTTGAAAGGGAACAGTTTTTGGAAAACAGTTTTTTACTTACCAAATATGATTATGGCAGCCTCTATCGCAGCACTATTCTTGGGGATTTTTGGGTATCCAAATGGTCCTGCTAATCTGTTGTTAACACATTTACACATTCTCAGTCAGCCTTTTAACTTTTTCCAATCTATTTGGGGAACACGTAGTATTATTATCTTCCTTCAATTTTGGATGTGGTATGGCTCCACAGCAATCGTATTAGTTGCGGGAATTTCCTCAATTGATGATAGCTTATTTGAAGCGGCAAGGATTGATGGAGCTTCTGATGGACAAATTTTCCGAAGAATTACGATGCCTTTGCTTCGCCCAATCATCATGTATACATTCGTTACAAGCTTCGTGGGAGGACTACAGGTCTTTGATATTCCTTATTTGCTATCTCAAGGAGCTGGAGGACCACAAAACTCAACTTATACGCTTGCGATGTTTATTTACAATCAAGCTTTCCAATATCGCAATTATGGAATTGCTGCTGCAGCTTCAGTTATCCTTTTAATCATCGCTGCTGTTGTTTCTATTGCGCTCTTTAGATTCTTCCGTGAACGTACGAGCAACAAAGATTTAATAGGAGGTAAAAACTGATGAAGCAAAGTTATCAAAATTCCCTGAGAGCACGGCGTATCTTAATTTACATCTGCTTTGGAATCCTTACTCTACTAAGCCTCCTGCCTTTTGCTGTCATGTTAGTAGATTCAACTCGTTCAGTTGTTCAATTATATAGTGGCGTCTCCCTCTTGCCGGGTAGCTCTTTAGCCCATAATTTGCGTGTCCTATTTGGTTACGATTTTAACCTGGCGCGTGGGATGTTTAACTCTACTTTTGTAGCTGTTATTTCTACAGTACTCTCTCTTTATTGTTCTGCATTGGGAGCTTACGCTCTGGTAGCCTATGATTTTAAAGGCAAACGGCTTGTCTATGCTTTTGTCGTTGCGCTCATTATGATTCCTGGGCAAGTTTCTATGATTGGATTTTATCAATTCATGATTCAATTAAATTTGCTCAATAATTATATCCCTTTGATTCTTCCAGGGATATGTGCACCGACTACAGTATTCTTCCTCGTCGAATATATGGGAACAGTTTATAATAAAGATTATGCAGATTCTGCACGGCTAGATGGCGCTAGTGAAATTAAAATTTTCCACTCTGTGATGTTACCAATGATGAAACCAGGTCTCGCCACAATGGCAATTTTTGGCTTTGTCTTTAGCTGGAATAATTTCCTCATGCCTTTAATGCTCATTTCTGATAAACATCTTTATACCTTACCCATGATGGTACAAACAATGACTGCACTTGGAGCAGGAGGAAAGACAGTTGAATGGGGTGCTGTTTATTCAGGACTTTCAATTGCGATTGCACCAATTATTATTGTTTATCTTATTCTATCACGTCTAATTGTCGGTGGTGGAACAGCAGGAGGGGTGAAAGGTTGATACGCGCTGTTTTCCACGACATATTAGAGAAATAAGTACTTTCTTCTGATAATTAACAATAAGATTTACTAAAAATTAAGCCTTACGAGGAAACTCAGAAGGTTTAATTTTTTAGACTAACTCTTATATTTATTATTTTAGGGGGGGAGTTAAAAAAGTCAAAATTTATAGGAGGTTAAAATAATGAATCAAAGAAAAGAGAGGGTAGATTCAGTTTTCAATCCGATTATTCCTGGATTTTCGCCAGACCCATCAATTTGTCGAGTAGTGAATGACTATTATCTTTGCAATTCCAGCTTTTCTTATTTTCCAGGCTTGCCGATTTATCATTCGACGGACCTGATTCATTGGGAATTTTTGAGTTTCGCTATTAACCGTAGTGAACAAATGGATTTTTCAGGAGGAGATACATCACGCGGACTCTTTGCTCCAACGCTTCGCTACCATAATGGAACTTTCTATATTGTCTGTACAAATATATCACATGGCGGGAATTTTCTAATTTACTCGTCCAACTTGAAAGAATGGTCAGATCCAGTTTGGTTAGAGGCTGATGGGATTGATCCAAGCCTATATTTTGAAAAGGATAAAGTTTATTATTGCGGGACGCATGCACCGAATGGTGCAGAAATGGATGGTTTAAACAATCGAATCTTTTTGGCAGAACTTGATATCAAGACAGGCAATTTGTCTAATTCGACAGATATTTGGCAAGCAGTGATGCGGGGGGCGGTTTGGCCTGAGGGACCGCATATTTATCGGATTAAAGATTATTACTACTTGCTTTATGCCGAGGGTGGAACCTCAACAGAGCATGCGGTCATGGTGGCACGTAGTCATGAGCTATTTGGTCCTTATGAAAATTGCCCTCATAATCCTATTTTGACCCATCGCCATTTGGGGCCACATTTTCCTTTGCGTAATGTGGGGCATGGCGATTTGGTTGATGACAGTACAGAAAATTGGTGGATGGTTTGCCTAGCAAGTCGTTTTCGGGAAAATGCGGATAATATGGGACGTGAGACTTTTTTGGTGAAGATTGAATTTATCAGTGGCTGGCCCTATGCTTGTTTGGGAAAAGGAATGTTATCTGAGCAAACACGAGGTGAGCGGATTATTGTAGATTTTAATAAAAGTTCTGAGCTTTTACAATTAAAGACCACGAATCAAGAGTGGTGGTCTTTGAAAGATGACAAATGGATACTTGATGGCGGAACTGAGGTTGGTTCAGACGGACCACATTTGTTAGTGATACGACAACAATCCTTTGATTTTGAGTTAGAAGCGAGTGTGAATGTTTCATCTGATGCAGGATTAATTCTCTATCAAAATGAAGAAAATTATCTCACTTATACAGAGCGGGAAATCGAAATTGTCAAAGCAGCTAGAGTTGAAAAAATTTTATCTTCTAGTAGGAACCCTTTTCTAAGAATTAATGTCAAAAATCAGATTGCCACATTCAATGGTGAAAATCCTATTAACATTAGCTTCTTGGGGAGTACACAAGCTGGAGGATTTGTTGGAACAATGATTGGGATTTTTAACCGAGGAGATGCACGAGCGATTTTCTGCAATATTAAGGCTCAGTTTGATATATAGAGAGGTTTAAATTGAGAAAAGAGACAGTATCAATCTTGTTTTTAAAAACTGTGGGACCTTAATTTTTTAAGGGGTTTGGAAAAAGTATAGCATTTATAAAATGATGAGATAAAGAAAGGATAATATGGAAAATTTATTATTACAGGTTGCTCCTGCAGAAGAAATTCAAGAGAAGCTGGAAAAGGTCTTTGAAACACTTTTTGGACAAAATTCTTCTGAACGTATTTACTATGAAGCAACAGATACAGCCTATATTGTTGATACAGGCAACGATGATGTTCGAACTGAGGGAATGTCTTATGGGATGATGATTGCTCTCCAACTAGACAAACCTAAGATGTTTTCTCGTCTGTGGAATTGGGTAAAAAGATATATGACCGTTCCAAAAGGACATGAGAATGAAGGTTATTTTATCTGGTCCTGTGCGCGTGATGGGAGTCCCAATAGTGATGGAGCGGCACCAGATGGAGAGGAATACTTTGCTGCGACATTGTTGCTGGCTGAGCAAAAATGGAAAATCAAAGCGTATGGAGATGAAGCGAGAGCTTTGCTTCACGCGATGGTCCATAAGGGAGAAAAAGAGGATGGTTACCCGATGTTTGAACCAGACAATACTTATATTAAATTTGTCGCTCAGCTCCATATAACCGACCCTTCCTATCATTTGCCCCATTTCTACAAGCTCTATGCAAAATATGGAAATCCAGAAGATGCGGACTTCTTTTTAAAAGCTGAGGAAGAATCTCGAAAGTTTTGGCTAAAGTCAGCGGACGCTAAGACGGGACTCACACCAGAATATGCTGATTATGAAGGCAAACCTTATGATATTGACGGGCATTGGACTTTCTTTAGTGATGCTTATCGGACGGTTGCCAATATCGGGCTAGATTATGTCTGGGAGAAAAAAGATATTGGGCAAAGTCAGATTGCCTTAAATATTCAAAAATTCTTCAAACCTTATCTTGAAAATGGAGAAGAAATTCCTGTTTTTAAAATAAATGGGGAAGCTTTGACTAAAGAAGAACAGAATGCACAGGATTTTCCACCTTTGAAAGTACATCATCCAGTTGGACTTTGGGCAACTTTGGCGCAGGCTTCACTCGTCACTATTGATTTTGACAAAGATCTAGCTTTGAAATACCTTAATTATTTTTGGAATTTAGAGCCTAGGAAGGGGAAATATCGTTATTACGATAATTTACTTTACTTTTTTGCTCTGCTTGCTCTGAGTGGAAATTATAGAAAAGGGTGGTAAGAGATGACAAAAGAAATTGCGTTGACTTTTGATGATGGGCCATGGGGTGCGACAACACCTCGAGTACTTGACATATTGATAAAACGGAAAATCCCCGCAACATTTATGATTTGGGGAGAGCATGCGAAAAAATATCCAGAGGTTTTAAAACGTGTTGCGACTAGTGGGTTATTCGCTTTGGGAAATCATACCTACACTCACCCACAGCTGAATGATTTGTCTGAAAGTGAAATTCGTCAGGAGTTGTTAGAAACAGACAAGATTGTTCAAGAGTTGACGGGCTTATCCCTTGACTTTGTGAGACCTCCTTTTGGCGATTGTGATTCCGAGCTTTTAGCAATGATTAACCGTCCAGTGATTTGCTGGTCGCTTGATACGATGAGCTGGAAACATGGAGATGCGGCCAAGTGCGTGGAGCAAATTTATTTGGCTAAGGATGGCGATATTTTGCTCATGCATGATATGCAGGAAGCTGATGCAAAGGCTCTACCTCAAATTTTGGATTATCTTGAAGAAGAAAAATTTATTTTTAAGACTATTCCAGGATTATTAAAAAAACAAGGATTAGATGAGCCTTATATCTATTATTCACGTGATAGACGAAATAAATCAGGATTTTGAAATTTCATATACTGCGACTAACTATAGCTATGCCAAGCCCAAACTACCCTTCAGCTAAAAAAGGGTAATCTGGTAAATCAATAGCTTGACAAGATGAGAAAATTTTAATAAAATAAAGGTAAGTTAAATATTCCAAAGGGGAGTAGCGTCGGTATAAACCGAAATAAAGTCGTCAGTTCGTGAGTTTCTCACCGGCTTTATTGACATACAATGTATGTATAGCAAGACCTTTGCCAGTTTTTGATATCTGGCAGAGGTCTTTTTTTATAACAGTCAGCTCATAAAGTTGATTTTATAAAAAATCCTCTGGAAAACACTTAGAAAAAGGAGAACGCTCGTGCAGTATTACAACCAATCAAGTCAAGAAACCCTTAAATTGACAACAAGTTCGACACAAGGTTTGAGCAACAAAGAGGTCGAACAGCGTCAATCAAGAGATGGTTTCAACGAACTCAAAGAAAAAGAAAAAACATCTACTTGGCAACTTTTTATTGAAACGCTGAAAGACCCAATGGTTATCATCTTACTTTTAGTTGCTTTTGTGCAACTCTTTCTGGGTGAATTTATTGAATCTTTGGTTATTTTTATCGTTTTGATGATTAATTCTGCAGTAGCAGTTATTCAAACTAAACGAGCTGAAAGCTCCTTGGATGCTTTAAGACAGATGTCAGCACCCTCAGCAAAGGTATTGCGCCAAGGAGAGAAAAAAGCGATTCCTGCCCGTGAACTCGTAGTGGGCGATATCGTTTCTCTTGAAGCTGGTGATTTCATTCCTGCCGATGGTCGCTTGATAGAAGTCCAAAATCTTCGCGTTGAAGAAGGAATGCTGACAGGAGAATCTGAACCAGTCGAAAAAATTTCGGACTCTATTGAGGGTGAAGTTGGGCTTGGGGATCGTAAAAATATGGTCTTTAGCTCAAGTCTTGTCGTTTATGGACGAGCAGACTTTGTCGTTACTGCCATTGCCACTCAAACAGAGATTGGTAAAATCGCACAACTTTTAGAAACAGCCGAAGCGAAACAAACTCCACTCCAACAAAAATTAGAAAAATTCGGTAAACAATTAGGATGGGCAATCTTAGCGCTTTGTGCCTTGATATTTGCAGTCCAAATCTTGCGTTTATTTACATCAAATCAAGTTGTAGATATGCAAAAAGCAATCCTTGATTCTTTCATGTTTGCTGTCGCTGTCGCCGTCGCTGCTATTCCTGAGGCGCTCTCTTCAGTAGTTACCATTGTTCTTTCGGTTGGTACTAATAAAATGGCAAAACAACACGCGATTATGCGTAATCTTCCAGCTGTTGAAACACTAGGTTCAACTTCAGTCATTTGTACTGATAAGACAGGAACATTGACACAAAATAAAATGACCGTAGTCGAAACGTTTTTACCTTCAGCATCGACAAACCAACTGACTGATTTGAAGCAAGCCGATCAAAAACTTTTGCTTAACGCAATGGTATTGTGTAATGACTCTAGCTTTTCTAATGAAGGACAAGCACTTGGTGATCCGACCGAAGTTGCGCTAATTGCTTATAGCGATAAAATCGGCCACCCTTATCAAAGTTTACGTAATGCATCAGCACGCTTAGCTGAGTTTCCATTTGACTCAGAAAGAAAATTGATGAGCACGCTCAATGATTTTGAGGGTGAAAAAACAATTTTTGTTAAAGGTGGTCCAGATGTCCTATTCACTCGCTGCAATCGGATTTTCTTAGACGGTCAAGTTCAATCCTTAACGCCTGAATTAAAAGCAAAATTTCAAGAGCAGAATGAGATTTTTAGTCGAAAAGCTTTACGTGTTCTGGCTTATGCTTATAAACCAGCTGCAAAAGCACAGGATGAGTTAACACTTGAAGACGAACAAGATTTGATTCTGATTGGCTTATCAGCTATGATTGATCCACCACGTGAAGCTGTTTATGATTCGATTGCCGAGGCCAAAAAAGCAGGTATCCGAACAATTATGATTACAGGAGATCACAAGACAACAGCTCAGGCTATTGCAAAAGATATTGGTTTGATGGACGAGGATGATCGGGCAGTTACTGGTCAAGAATTAGACGCAATGTCTGACGAAGAATTGCGCCGCGAGTTATCAAATATTTCTGTCTATGCGCGAGTTTCTCCTGAAAATAAAATCAGAATCGTTCGTGCTTGGCAACAAGATCACCAAGTAACTGCAATGACCGGGGATGGTGTCAACGATGCCCCTGCCTTGAAACAAGCTGATATTGGTATTGCGATGGGGTCAGGTACAGACGTGGCAAAGGATGCTTCAAGTATGATTTTAACGGATGATAACTTTGTATCAATTGTCACAGCAGTAGGTATCGGACGAACAGTTTATGATAATATTAAAAAATCAATAAGTTATCTTTTCTCAGGAAATTTGGGGGCAATCATTGCTATTGTCTTTGCTTTAATTGTAGGTTGGGTTAATCCCTTTACCGCCTTGCAATTGCTCTTTATCAACTTAGTCAATGACTCTGTGCCAGCGATTGCATTAGGTATGGAAAAAGCAGAACCGGATGTTATGGCTAAACCACCACGTCGCTTGGACGAAGGGATTTTTGCGAATGGTTTGATGCGAATTATCTTAATCCGCGGTTCATTGATTGGGGTCGCAGCCATTATCTCTCAATATATTGGACAAAAAACTTCTGTTGAGATGGGTGTTGCGATGGCCTTTACCACTTTGATTTTGGCGCGAACACTGCAAACTTTTGCTGCACGTTCAAACTCACAAAATATTTTGCGATTAGGCCTTACAACGAACAAATATGTACTGGGTGCAGTTACTTTCTGTTTGGCTTTGTATAGTTTGACAACTCTTCCTTTCTTGCGTGAAATCTTCTCAATTCCCGCAAGCTTTGGTTGGACAGAATGGGTATGCGCAGCAGGACTTGCAGTTGGAGCCGTGATTTTCATGGAAATCTTTAAATCACTCAATGGAATCATCGAGCGTCGTCGTGCAAAACTTGTTTTTGATAAAAAATATCCAAAATAAGGTGGTAAAAAGAGTGTGAAGATAAAATTTCGCACTCTTTTTTAAGCAGTGAATGAGAGCGTTTAACTTTAGAAAGAAATTAGGATGGAAAATAAAAAAGAAGAGATTAAAAGGGAACATTCTCCAACGGGAAAATCTCCTTGGCGTAAAAATTTTTATTTATTTTTAATTGGTCAGCTTTTAACTGGAGTCACGTCAATGGTGGTTCAATATGCAATCATTTGGTACCTTACTTTAGAGTCAGGAAAAGAGTCGGTGCTTGCAATCGCTACCCTAATTGGGATGATTCCAATGGTTATTTTATCACCTTTTGTGGGACCATTTATTGATCGCGTTAATAAGAAGGTGCTTTTGATTTCGTACGATGCTATTGCAGCAATTGTAGCTTTAGGACTGTTTGTTTATGGAGTCACTCATAGTGTCTACCCGCTTTGGCTAGTATTTATAACCATTGGTATTCGTGCTGTGGCGCAAACGGCTCAAATGCCTACGGTGCAGTCGATTATTCCTACAATGGTACCAGAAGATGAAATAACACGAATCAATGGACAATTTGGGATGATGCAATCTTTAGTTTATATTTTATCGCCTGCTTTAGGCGCCTGGATGGTTGCGGCTTTCCCCATTCACTGGGTTATTCTCTTAGATGTCATTGGTTTTATTTTAGGCGCTGGAATGCTTTTACTAGTGAAAATTCCTGAAGTCTTATCTTTAGGTGAGAAAATTCAAGTGCTTGCGGATACTAAAGAAGCTTTCAAAATTTTATATGCTAATAAAGGAATTTGGAAGATTACATTGATTGGTACTTTATTTATGCTTCTTTTCATGCCTGGCATTAGTCTATATCCACTAGTAACAACAAAGTATTTTGGGGGAACTATTGTAGATGCGGGATGGGTCGAGGTCATTTACGCAGGAGCAATGCTTTTGGGAGGCTTCTTTGTAGGATTTTTTGGGAATGTCAAAAATCGAATGCCGTGGATCATCATGGCTTATCTGGTAGTTGGATTAACCATTGGCTTTTCAGGACTACTGCCAGGAACGATGGACAGTTTTGGCATTTTCCTCTTTCTAAACCTCTTAGCAGGTTTAGTGAGTCCTGTTTTTAATTCAATGAATATGGCAATGACTCAACAATCTTTTGAACCTCAATATTTAGGAAGGGTTATGAGTTTGGTTTCAGCTCTAATGGGCTTAGCAGGCCCTGTTGGGCTCGTTTTTGCGGCACCACTTGCTGGTTGGTTGGGTGTCCAAAATATGTTAGTAATTGCCGGAATTGGAGGAGTGGTCGCTGCATTTTTACTGTGGGTTATTCCTCAGGTGAGAAACTATGACAAAGTACTTCAGAAACGCTTAAATTTGGAAAAATAAAAGAAAAATTACTGATCGATAGGGTCAGTAATTTTTTAATATGAGTCATATTTATCTAATTGATAAGTCTCAATCATCTGAATGAGTTTTTCAGCGTAGGTAGGATCAGTCGCATATCCAGAGGTTTGAACAGCTCTAGCGGCCGTTTTATAATCTTTGGCAGCAAGAACACTTTTATATTGATTAGGATTCCAAGTCGTTCCATTGAGAAATAGTTTCGTATGGCCAGAAACAGAGGCTTGGAAATTATCATAAACTCTAAACTCTCCTTGAATTGTAATCCACTGTCCATTTTCATATTCTTTTGTGTTTAATTTGACAGTTGGCACATTTCCACTTGCTTTGACACCAAAAAGATTGTGATACTTGCTTGCAAGGGTACTTTGTCCAAAATCAGACTCAAGGCAAGCTTGAGCCAAGGTGATTGAAGCTAGAACTTTATCTTCTGATTGTGCCTTTTGGGCAAGGGGAGCGATTTCATCGATAAAATTATATTGAATCATTTTATTTAGACGAGTTTCTAAAGCAGTTTTACTCACTGTTTGGTCAGTGAAAGTACGACCGAAAATAAGTGCACCGCCGATGATTAAAAGGAGGAGTAAAAGCTTTGCAAAAAAGGGAGCGATCCGATGTTTATTTTTTCGCCGAGTTTTTTTCTTCATAGAGATAGTTTAACATAAAAAATTGATTTCTTGGTTAAAAAATAAATATTTGTTATACTGAAAATAGGCTAAATTGATAATAACATATGAGTAAATCATTAGCGTAAAATTAGTGTAAAATGTCAAAAAATTAATTTTTCATAGAGAAAATTAGCAGAATTTACACAGAAAGTTTTGCTTCATGCTAAATCGCGTTTAAAGGGGCAGGCGGATTTGCCCAGGCGACAAATATGGGAAATGAATATTTTAGCTGATCAAATCGAACATCTATCCCAAAATATTGATAGAGAGATGAAAAAGGTTAAGAATACCTTTGGAGGTAAAAAAATGAATTTTTATGATTTTAGTGCTGTTAAAATGAACGGCCAAGTCGCAAAAATGAGCGATTACAAAGGAAAAGTAGTGGTTGTGGTAAATACAGCCAGCAAATGCGGGTTGACACCACAGTTTGAAGGCTTAGAAAGCCTCTATGAAACTTATAAAGATCAAGGGTTGGAAATTCTTGGCTTTCCTTGTAATCAATTTGCTAATCAAGAGGCAGGTGAAAATGAAGCAATCAACGAATTTTGTCAACTCAATTATGGTGTGACTTTTACAATGTTTCAAAAAATAAAAGTTAATGGAAAAGAAGCACATCCACTCTACCAATTTTTGAAAAAAGAAGCCAAGGGGGCCGTCTCTAGTACAATTAAATGGAATTTTACAAAATTTTTGATTGACCGAGAAGGAAAGGTTGTGGCTCGCTTTGCGCCGACAGTTGAGCCAAAAGAAATGGAAGAAGCAATCAAAAATTTACTTTAAGAAAGCAAAAAGTATTTCAAAAAGGATGCTTTGATACTTGTAAAGGTGCTCTTTTTTTGGTAAACTAGAATGTAATAAAACTTTTAATCTAGTCCAGAGAGGCTAGCAAGGTTGTGAATCGGTAAAAATTTTTTCTTGAGCAGAATTGGCTGAAAGCCCTTTAGACTCAAGAGTATTTTGGGACACATCTGCTAGGTTTCTGGCAGATGTTTTATTTTGATTTTTAGCCTATTGGTTAAAGGTTAAAATACGCAAGAAGCCCTGCGACTTGTGATCCATTTGCAGCAGAGCTGCTCTATAAAGGAGATTCAAATGCCAAAACGTAATGACATCAAAAAAATCATGATTATCGGTTCTGGACCAATTATTATTGGTCAAGCTGCCGAATTTGACTATGCAGGAACACAAGCCTGTCTAGCGCTTAAAGAGGAAGGCTATTCAGTTGTTCTGGTCAACTCAAACCCTGCAACAATCATGACAGACCGTGAAATTGCAGATACGGTTTATATTGAACCAATCACTGTCGAATTTGTCAGTAAAATTCTTCGTAAAGAGCGTCCAGATGCTCTTTTGCCTACTCTTGGTGGACAAACTGGGCTTAATATGGCTATGGAACTGGCTAAGACGGGTATTCTTGAGGAGCTTCAGGTTGAACTTTTGGGTACAAAACTCTCTGCTATTGACCAAGCCGAGGACCGGGAACTTTTCAAAGAGCTTTGCGAGGATATTGGTGAGCCACTTTGCGCCAGTGATATTGCGACAACCGTGGAGGAAGCCGTGGCTATCGCAGAAAAAATTGGCTATCCAATTATTGTTCGTCCTGCCTTTACTATGGGGGGAACAGGTGGTGGAATTTGCGACACCGAAGAAGAACTTCGTCAAATTGTAGCAAATGGACTCAAACTCAGCCCTGTCACTCAATGTTTGATTGAAGAATCTATTGCTGGTTTTAAAGAAATCGAATACGAAGTTATGCGTGATTCAGCCGACAACGCTATTGTGGTTTGTAACATGGAGAATTTCGATCCAGTGGGTGTCCATACTGGGGATTCCATTGTTTTTGCGCCAAGTCAAACTTTATCTGATAATGAATATCAAATGCTCCGTGATGCATCGTTGAATATTATTCGTGCGCTCAAGATTGAAGGAGGGTGTAATGTCCAACTTGCTTTGGATCCGAATAGCTATGAATATCGTGTCATTGAAGTAAATCCACGGGTTAGTCGTTCGTCTGCTTTGGCGTCCAAAGCGACAGGTTATCCAATTGCTAAGATGTCAGCTAAAATTGCCGTGGGAATGACTTTAGATGAAATTATTAATCCTGTGACAAACAAAACATATGCGATGTTTGAACCAGCACTCGACTATGTTGTAGCAAAAATTGCTCGTTTTCCTTTTGACAAATTTGAACACGGCGACCGTCATCTAGGAACACAGATGAAAGCGACTGGCGAAGTCATGGCAATTGGACGTAACATTGAAGAAAGCTTGCTTAAAGCAGTACGCTCTTTAGAAATTGGTGCTTTTCATAATGAAACGCAAGAAGCTGTGGAAGCGACGGATGAAGTGCTTTATGAAAAAATGGTTAAAGTTCAAGATGATCGCCTGTTCTATCTATCGGAAGCCATTCGCCGAGGAATTTCTATTGAGAAAATTGCTGAGCTAACTAAAATTGATCTCTTTTTCCTTGATAAGTTGCTCCATATTGTAGAGCTTGAAAAAGATTTGAAAGTCAATGTTTTTGATCCTGAACTTTTGAAACAAGCTAAACGAAATGGTTTTTCTGATCGTGAGATTGCTAAGTTGTGGAATGTTGACGCAGCTGAGGTTCGTCGTCGTCGTCAAGAAAAAGGCATTATTCCAGTTTATAAAATGGTGGATACCTGTGCAGCTGAGTTTGAAAGTTCAACCCCTTATTTTTATTCAACTTATGAGTGGGAAAATGAATCAAGTAAGTCAGAAAAAGAAAAAATCATTGTATTGGGGTCAGGACCAATCCGTATCGGGCAAGGGGTTGAGTTTGACTATGCGACAGTCCACTGTGTGAAAGCAATTCAAGCATCAGGAAAAGAAGCAATTGTCATCAATTCAAATCCTGAAACAGTATCTACGGACTTCTCGATTTCTGATAAGCTTTATTTTGAACCGTTAACGTTTGAAGATGTGATGAATGTCATTGATTTAGAGCAACCTGAAGGGGTTATTGTCCAGTTTGGAGGTCAGACGGCAATCAATCTGGCAGAACCTTTATCTAAGGCAGGGGTCAAGATTTTAGGAACTCAAGTGGCTGATTTGGAACGAGCTGAAGATCGTGATTTGTTTGAGAAAGCGCTCCAAGATTTAGAAATCCCACAACCACCTGGAGCAACTGCAACTAATGAAGAGGAAGCAGTCGCTAATGCAGAAAAAATTGGCTATCCTGTCCTCATTCGTCCTTCGTTCGTTCTTGGTGGGCGTGCAATGGAAATTATTAATAATGAAAAAGACTTACGTGACTATATGAAGCGTGCAGTAAAAGCGTCTCCAGAACATCCTGTCTTGGTGGACTCTTATCTGCAAGGGCGTGAGTGTGAAGTGGATGCGATTTGTGATGGGGAAGAAGTGCTTCTCCCAGGAATTATGGAGCACATCGAGCGTGCTGGTGTCCATTCGGGAGACTCAATGGCGGTTTATCCCCCACAAACTTTTTCAGCAGAGATTATTGCAACGATTGTTGATTATACAAAACGATTGGCTTTGGGCTTGAATTGTATCGGAATGATGAATATTCAGTTTGTTATTCATGAGGAGACTGTATATGTGATTGAGGTTAACCCACGCGCTTCACGGACAGTGCCTTTCTTGTCAAAAGTAACTGATATTCCAATGGCTCAATTAGCCACAAAATTGATTTTGGGTAAAAACTTGAACGAATTGGGGTATACAGCGGGATTGGCGCCAACGCCAGATTTGGTTCACGTAAAAGCGCCTGTCTTTAGTTTTACAAAATTGGCTAAGGTTGATAGTTTGTTGGGTCCAGAAATGAAGTCAACAGGTGAAGCAATGGGGTCAGATGTTACTCTGGAAAAGGCTTTGTATAAATCGTTTGAGGCAGCAAAATTGCATATGTCAGATCATGGTTCGGTATTGTTTACAGTAGCTGATGAAGACAAACAAGAAAGTTTGATTTTGGCAAAAGGTTTTGCTGAAATTGGCTATTCTTTGGTGGCTACCACAGGGACTGCAGCTTTTTTGAAGGAAAATGGCTTATATGTTCGTGAGGTTGAAAAATTAGCTGGTGGTACAGATGAAGAAGGAACTTTGGTTGAAGATATTCGTCAAGGGCGCGTACAAGCTGTTGTCAATACAATGGGGAACACCCGAGCATCATTAACCACTGAAACAGATGGTTTCCGAATTAGACAAGAAGCAATCAGTCGTGGAATTCCTTTGTTTACTTCACTTGATACGGTAGAGGCGATTCTCAAAGTGATGGAAAGTCGTAGTTTTACAACTCATATGATTTAATTGATTGGTAGAAAAACTCCTAATTTTAGGAGTTTTTTTGTCTTAATATTTTTGTGATATAAAAAAATAATTATGAACAGATAAATGGACAAGGTGTGTGGAATAAGGTATAAATGAATTATAAAGATTACGATAAAGCCCTTACAGTAGAGAAAGGATGGTGGTGGTTATGAAGGTAAAAAAATAATTCAGTTATTCACTTTTTTGTCTTTCTTATTGCTCATCCTTTCTAAAAATGTGAAAGCAGACAATCAGATAGACAGTCAGAATACGAGTGCTCAGAGTTTTATCACTGTGACAGCTCCAACTAACAATATCTGGACCGTTAACGCACCGAGTTTAGATTTTGGGAGTCAAACGGCAGCTGCAAGTTTGCTTAGTTTCAATATTAATGCAAGTGGTCCGATTTATATCACAAATCTTTCAGGGACTAGTACAAGTTTTAGTTTGCAACAATCTGTGAGCGAGTTTACTTTAACTTCTGGTAGTCAGATTCTACCAGTTACGGCTTTTTATCTCACTGTTGCTAATAGTAGTGACGGAAAATTGGTAGGAAGCTCTGCAGTTAATATTTTTAAGCAAAATGGTGAGGTGATTCGTAGTGGTACGAGCGCTAATGGAAGGATGACAAGTGGTGCTGTTAATGCTCAAATTCGTGTGGATGGTGCGAGTAAAGTTATTTTAACAGGTTCATATAAGGCAACGATTAGTTCGACGCTGATTAGTGGCCCCTAGTAGAAAGGAGATGACATGACATTTAAAAGATTTATTCTCCTTTTGGGGAGCCTTTGTGTTTTTGTTTTTACAGTAGGAAAAACCAACTTGACTAAGGCCGCTGTTTTGACTGGTAGTGTTGATACAACTGGAAGTATAACTGGTGTCGCTGGAGCGACTTACTATAATGCGGCAACTTGGCAGGATATGATTGATACTTACCGTTCAGTCACGCCAACTACTGCTTCTAAAAATACGGTATATCTTAATATTAGTGCTGATATTGCGGGGAGTGGGGTGATAAATACTACTAATACAGTGATTAGTGATAAATCATTGACTATAATAGGAAATAATCATACCCTTTATCTTGATAATGATACGAATTATTTAACAGCTCAAAATATTACGGGTAATGATAGTACGACGAGAGCGTTTGGCTCTAGTGGAACGATTTCGAGTACGACTAAATTGATGGTTAAAAAAGCTAAAATCATCAACAATGTTACGGGTGGCATTTTTCAAATGAAGGGTGCTAATGCTCAAGCGACAGTGACTTATGAAGATGTCACGGTGACAAATGGTGCTGCGATTTATGGTGCTCAACCCATTAGAAACGATAATGGGAAAGTGCTTTTCCAAGGAAACAATACGTTTAATGTCTTACAAAATAATCAGTTGAGTGATGCAACAACAGCTGGGATAGATAACCAAGGAGAATGGATTCAGGGCGGTGGGTATACAGAGGTTTTGAGTGGGACAACAACACTCAATCAAAGTTGGGGCAATGATCAGCCTTACAATGTATATTACACGAATAATGGTTCACTTTTACAAGTTAATGCAGGAGCTTCTCTGGTTTGGAATCTCAATAAAACAGCAACACTTTATGCTGATGAGGGGGCATTACTTTCTGCTTTAACAGGACCTTTGACTTGGAATATCAACGGTAATTTTATTATCAATGGGACAGTAAACACTGCCTCTACCTCATCGACAGGTTGGTTTATGTCTTTGGATATTTTAAGTGCTTGGAATGTCAATGTGGGTCAAAATGCGACTTTGAAGGCTACGACGGGTGGGGTTATTAACCTCGGAAGTCTCTTATCGATTCCTCTTGTTGGACTGGCTCCAGTCAAATGGAATTTTGCTCAAGGATCAAGTGTGCTTTTGAATAATCTGAGTCCGGGTCAGAATTTGATCTCCTCAGCACCGGGGCTGACCAGTGGTTTGACAATGAATGATCCTAAGGTTGTTACGTTGAACACGAACGGGGGAGCGGTTTTTGCAACGACAGTGCTTACTTTTCCGATTACGATAACTGGAGGGGGCTTGCGGACACACTCTTCATCAAGCTCTTATGTTTTTGACGGGTCGTATGATTTGGTTCGACCGAATCGGGGACAAATCAATGCGAGCAGCACGGACATTTGGTATCGTAAAAACACAGGGACTTTGACTACGTTTAATCCGACTTTGCAAGTGACGAGTTTGAGTCCTAATAATTATTCGTCAACAGATGTTGGAAATATCGCTTCGGGTAAATATATTTCTTGGTATCAGCCTAATGGTTTGGAAATAGACGGAAGTCTTTCTAATATGAATCGAAGCTTTAACATCAGTTTAGATCCAACAGCGCAAAATGGAACGCCAGTAGATGGTTCTTGGTCTCCATTAATCAATGGAAATGCTTCAGAGGTTTTGGTGATTGGTGATGATCGTGGGCAGGTTCCTAGCTTGCGCGTACAGGTGAAAATGCTTCAAAATAATTTTTCTAATGGTTTACAGTATTATTGGGTAGATCCGACGACTAAGGCGGCTCAATTGCTTAGTTTGAATACGGCTGTACAAATTGTTTCACTCAGTTCAAACACTTTACCCGACTGGATCAAGGCGACGGGAGCGGGTTCTTGGTATACGATGACTTTTCCCACGGATAGTGGACTTAATCTTAAAGCCAATAATAGCTTGTTAGCACAAACGAATGTGAATGCTGGAACTTTCCAATATACGGTTGTGGATGGGCCAACTTAAGATTTTAAAGGGGGAAAGAATGAATAAATTGAAAAAAAACTTTCTTCTTTTATTTCTTAGCTTGTTGAGTGTGATTTGTCTTAAAAGTGTTGAGGTGCAAGAGAATACGGGAGGATTTAGTGTTCAACCGATCTTTGAAGAACATCAAAAAGATAAAAATTTGTCTTATTGGTGGTTGAAAGTGGGTAAAGATCAAAAAATTGAACTCAAGTTGAAGATTGATAATGGAAGTCAGGAAAGTATTCTTGAATTGACGGCCAATCAGGCAGTTAATAATCAGAACTTTGTTGTTGATTATAGTTTGCCAAAGGCAAAAGCGGAGGCGTTTTTGCTTAAGGAACATAAGAATTTTGATTTTAATCAAAGAATCCGATTTGATTTGCCCAAGACTGCAAAGCAGACAGAACTTCGTTTGAGTCCTGGGGAGAGTCAGCTCGTGTCGTTTGAGCTTGAACTTCCCAAAGAGGCGCTGAAGGGGCAGGTCATTGGTGGGATTAACGTGACGCGAAAACCTCAAGAAAAAGATCGCAAAAACGGGATTTTGAATGTGTATAGTCAAACGATTGCTCTTGTGTTAGAGGGTGAAGAGTTAGCAAAAGCTGCTAAATTAGATTTGGCGTTGGGGGAATTGAAGCCACGTGTTCAAACGGTTCAAGTCAAAAATCCTAATCAGGTGCTTCTGGAAGGGGTTAAAATTAGGGCGAGTTTGAAAAAGGCTTCGGGTCAGTTGGTATCGGAGGTGAAAATTCCGCAGACGGCTGTCGTGCCTCAGGCTTTGGTTCCTTTGAAATTGGAGCAGGAGAAGCCTTTGAAGAAAGGGACTTATCTTTTAGAGGTTAAGGCAGGCGAGCAAACGTTAAGTCAGAGGTTAAAAGTTAGTCCATCGGGTCAGGTGAGTAAAGTAGGTACTGATAAATTTCGAGAAAAAGGTTTAAAAATTGTTCTGGGGATTGTTGGTCTGTTCGGAGTTGGTATGATTTTATATGAGCTTGCTAGAAAGTTTGTTCACAAGTAGGGCGAAATCTTGTAAGGAAAGGAGCAAAGGTGAAGAAAAAATACTTTTATTGTTTACTGAGTGTGCTTTTGCTCCTTGTGGGATCTTATGCTTTTGCTCAAGGAGAACAAGCGACGAATAGTGTTGGAAAAGTTGGGTTTATTGAGAAAAATTCGCCCGAAAAGCCTCCGGAATTTCGGGAAAATCAAACAAAAAGTCAATTGACTTTGGGAAATGAAAGTTTGCCAAAAGTGAGTGATGATGAGCTGAGTACGGGGGGAATGGTCATCGTTGGTTTTATCATTGTGATAGCCACACTCACTAGGGGACGCTTGACAAGCCAAAAAGAGAAGGAGAACTCTTATGAAAAAAATGACAATTAGTTTAGCAGGATCAACGCTTGCAACGTTGTTTCTCTTGAGTGCAGCGGCTACAAGTGCACACGCTGCGACGGTCGGAAATACGACGAGTGATGCGAAAATTAGTTTTCGTGCAAAATTAACACCTTCAGCACCAGTTTCACCTGCAGATGGTAAGACGCAGATTACACCGACGACACCAGGGATGACGAATGCACCAACGGTGGCCTCGACGGATGGGTTAACGCTTGATTATGTTCCAGCATTAAATTTTGGAACGCATTATGTGGATGCGGTGAACGCTCATACTTGGAATGCTTGGGCTGCTGATGATGGATCGGGTAAAGCGATTCCGCAGTTTATGCAGGTCACGGATAACCGTGGGACGCCAACAGGGCCTTTGGGTTGGTCAGTTGCCTTGACGCAGACGGCTCAGTTTCAGGGAGGGACTGCTGGAGCTTTGACGAATGCGGTCTTGACCTTTAATGCTGATGGGACAAATAATGTTGTTTCGGCTTCGGCAAACAAGGCTACCTCGGCAGGAAATACGGCGGTTCATGCTTTGACTCCTGGAACAGCGGTTAATATTTTCCAAGCGGATGCTGGAACGGGAACAGGGACAAACTTGCTTAACTTTGGTGAGAAATTAGGGGCGAGTTTGATTGATGATCCTGAAGCTTTGGATAGTGTGAATAATACGGTTAAGAAAGTTGATCCGAATATCACGCTAAGTGTGCCGGCTGGTTCGGCTAAGGCTGCGAATTATACAACAACTTTGAATTGGAATTTGTATAATGCACCAGGGAACACTTAGAAGTTTTTGAATTGGGTTTCTCGATTAGAGAAGCTCATTTTTTTAAAGGTTAGAAATGGGGGAGTTGCTATGCGTAAGATTAGGTTGATTTTGATGATAGGAGTCTTGATTTTCGGGCTGGGTATGGGATCAAAAAATTTGGCGGATACAACGCAATATACGGTAAAGCCAATACTTCCTGACAATCAGGCTGAGGAGGGGCTGGGTTATTTCAATTTGTTATTGGCTGCGGGTCAGAAGCAGCAATTGCAAGTAGAGTTGTCCAACACGACTGAGGAACCTGTGGAAATTGAGGTGGCTTTGGCTAATGCGGTGACGAATGATGCTGGGGTGGTTGATTATGCTCCAACGAAAATTTCGACTGATTCTTCTTTGAAATACCCGCTTACGACTTTGGCTAAGGTGCCGAAAAGGGTGAGTTTGCCTGCGCTGAGTCGGCAAAAAATGATGATTGATGTGGCGATGCCTGCGGAAAATTTTGATGGAGTGATTGCTGGAGGTGTGACTTTTTCAGAGGTGGGGCAAGAAAATGATGGGGAAAAGGCGAGTGGTATTTCGGTAAAGAATACTTATTCTTATACGATTGCTTTGGTGATGCGGCAAAATAAAACGGAAGTTTCTCCGATACTTAAATTGGGAAAAATCCAAGTGGGGCAGGTAAATGGGCGAAATGTTATCAAAGCAAATTTACAAAATCCGGTAATGGCTTATCTGAACACGATGAATGTGGAGGCCAGTGTTGTGTCCAAAGCAAATCCGAAGCTTAAATATACGCTGACGCATCCGATGATGCAAATGGCTCCGAATACGAATTTTAATTTGGCAATTCCAACGAGTGCGCAATCTGCGGCAACGCGCGTTTCAGACCCACTAAAGGCGGGGGAGTATGAGCTACATTTGCTAGTGAGCGCTCGAACGGATCCAAAGGGAAAATATAAGGTACAAACGCAGGGCAAGCAGCAGACTTATCGTTATCAGTGGAAATTTGATCAGGACTTTAGCATTTCGGCGGCAAAGGCTGAAAAATTGAACAAGAGCGATCCGACGGTGAAAGAAGGTCATTCGTGGTTCTTAATCAGTAGTCTTTTGGGTGTTTTGTTTGTTTTCTTACTGCTGGCTTATCTTTTGTGGCGGCGGCATAAGCGAGATAAACAGGAGGCGCGTGAGAAGGAATTGCTTGAGGAAAAAATAAGGGCGCAGGAGGCGCTTATTGAGCAGTTGAATCAACAAAAAAAGGATTTGGATTGAAAAATTTACTGATGAAAACTTCCAGTTTGAATGGGAAGTTTTTTATTTGCCTTTGTAAATGTTGATTTTTTGGAGCGAATGGGCGAATTTTTTGGTAAAATAGGAGAAGTTGCTGACGAAAAGTTTTAAGGGCTAAATTTGGCAAAGAAGTTGACTTTTTTGCTGACGGAAATTTTCGTCAGTAAATTCTCTGCTGATTTTTTTGACGAATCAGTGTTTTGATTGGAAATGATAAAAAATGAGAAAAATAAAAGTGGCGACTAAGGCGTCAGAGGTGAAAGAAACACAGGCAATGATTGAATTGCTCAAAGCGATGCAACCGGAGTTGGCGTTTGAAGTGGTGGAAGTCTCGGCTACACTGGGGGACTGTCAGCGAGAAAATCTGACGGAAAATGCTTATGTGGTAAGAGAAATTGAGCGGCGCTTGATTGCTTGCGAAATTGATTTTGCGGTACATCGTTTGATAGATTTGCCAGTCGATTTGCCTGAGGGGCTGGTGCTTGCGGCGCATCCAAAACGTTCTAATCCGCTGGATGTGGTGGTTTATCCGGCAAGTTCTGAGCGACGGATAAGTGAGGGTGGCCTGCGTCTTGGACTATCTGCTTCAAGGCAAAAAATTCAGCTGGAGCAAAATTTTCCGCCGTTTGAAGAAGTAGCTGTGCTTGCAAATCTTGAAGAAGGGCGAGCAAAGCTTGCTAGTGGAGAATTGGATGGTTTGGTGCTTGCTCCGGCAGACTGGCAAGCGTTGAGCGAGCGAGAAAGTTTGCTTGATGAGCCTTTGTGTCCGAGTGCTTGCGTGCCGGCTGTTGCACAGGGGATTTTGGGGCTTGTGTGTCGCATGGATGATGAGTCGGTTTTTGGTTTGTTGCGGCAGGTTTCTGATTTGGAAACGGAGCAAATGGCACTTGCAGAGCGAAAATTTTTGGCTTTGGCTCAGGAAAATTCTGCTTTTGCAGTGGGTGCTTTGGCGCAAAAATTTGATGACGACTGGTATTTTTTAGCTTTTTTGGCGAAAGATAGGGCAGCACATGGACGTAGCATTCAGCTGACGGGCAAAAATCCTTTGATTTTGGCTGTGCAGGCTTATGATGCGTTGTCCAAATGCTCTGTGAGAGAAATTGCTGACGAAATTTTTTGGAGCTGATTTGGGCAGTTTCGCTTTATTTTTATAAAAATTGAAAGAGAAATAATGATTATTTTATTTAATAAACCTTACGATGTACTGACGAAATTCACGGATGGTGAAGGGCGCAAAACGTTGAAGGATTTTATCAAAATTCCTGGAGTTTATGCGGCTGGACGGCTTGATAAAGACAGTGAGGGCTTGCTTTTGTTGACTGACGATGGCAAATTAAATCACTTGTTGACCGATCCAAAATCGAAGTCGTTTAAAACCTACATCGTGCAGGTCGAGGGTGAATTTTCGCAAGAGGCCGCACAAAAATTGCGTCAGGGTGTGTTGCTTAAAGACGGCAAAACTTTGCCAGCCAAAGTCAAATTGATTGAAGAACCAGAGTGGCTCTGGCCGCGAAATCCGCCGATTCGGGAGCGTAAAGCCATCCCGACAAGTTGGATTGAGCTGTCCATCAAAGAGGGGAAAAATCGTCAAGTTCGTCGCATGACTGCGGCAGTAGGTTTTCCGACTTTGCGTCTGATTCGCTGGTCAATTGGCGAATATGAGCTGGGCGACTTGGCGTCTGGCGACTACAAAATTGTCAAAAAATAAAAGGAATCACTGGGATTCCTTTTTTCTTTTTAAAAACTACGACCGCCACCAGAACCGCCGCCACCACTGAATCCTCCACTATTATTAGAGGAAGGACGTGGAATAGGGCGTGTTGTGATGAAAGTATTGACCAAAATGTCCTGTTGCTTGGTCAATTTCAATTCGCCATTGTGTCCGTAATCATAGCGCCAAACGGCGTGACGGTCTTTCATTTGGTAGCTGCGATAGATGTTCCAGGCAAACAAGCCGCCAGTGACGAGGGCGATGAGCAATGCAATCAGCAGGGCAAGGGGTTGAAAACTGCGATGAAAAGTGACTTTTCCTGTTTCAGAATCTACGGTGTATTTTCTGGATGTCGGAATGCCCTTTTGATAATAAGTGCTGACCTTGTCAAAGAATCCACTGACCGCTGCTCGATAATCATTTGCACTCAAAGCAGGCTGGACAACGTCAAGCGTACTTTCAATCCGGCTGGACGGCAGATAATATTTGAGATTTCCAGTCGCCCAGATATAAACTTTGCGCAGATTTATGTTGATGACTAGCACTGCGCCATTGTTGCCAGCGCCGACCTTGTCCGCCAAATAAGAGCGGGCCATTTCATCAGCTGGCTGGTCAGATTCAGTAGTGACTACGAAAATGCCTGCTTTGGTTTGACTAGCTAGCCCTTGGGCACTGGCTTCGAGATTGGCTAAATCATTTCCCAAAAGCTGGGCGCTGTCGTCAATTCCTGATTGGAAAGTTGTGGCACTTGCTGTTTTTGGAAAAAAGAAACAGCCCAAGCTCACGATAAACAGCGCAACAAAAATAAATTTTTTTCTCATGACATCATATACCCCACAAAGATTCCCAAAAGTAAAACGACAAGTGAAAGAGCGGATGAAACTAGCCACAATTTCTTTTTGTCAATGGGCAAGACACCAGCCACTTTGCCGGTTTGGCCATTCATCGCGTAGTAGAAGAGCTTGTTGTTGCCTTTTTCTTTATAAGTGACCAGCCAGATGGGCAGCAAGACATAAGCTTCATCAAGCAAATTTATTTGCTGACGACTGCGCAGATTGCTGACGGAATTGTAGCCCACAATGGTCGATTCCATGAGTCCGTCAGCGTACTGACGAAATTCCTGTTCGACATTTTCTTTCATCTCGGCAAACTCAATATCCCGTTTTTCAGTCAAAAATCCTGATAAATATTGATTTTTAAAAGAAATTGCAGCGCGCATATCAAAGGGCTGAACAGCCCCTACCATTTTGTCGGACAAGTTTTTGGTCAAGGCATTTTTGATCAAATCCCGAAACTGCGTCTGACCAGCTCGTGAAATGGCATATTTGGAATGTTCCGTATACTCGGTGTCGCCGACTACCCAAACGCGTAAGTTCATCGCATCAGCCGAAAGTTCACCATTCAAAGCAGCATCCACCGCCCAGTAAGGAAAATAAACCCCAGATAAATTTTGAATCTGTTTTTTATTAAAAAAGCTGTTGGGGACAAATTTTTTCCGTCCCACCCAGTCCAAAAATTCTTGCTCGGCTTCCTCACGTTCAATCTGGAAAGGCAGGATTTTTTCAGGTAAAAATTGTCCCGACAAGCGCTCAGTCAACACCACGGGATTATGACAATAATAGCAAAAAGTCGAGGCAGTTGTTGCGTCAGTGACAAGCTCAGCGCCACAAGAAGGACAAAGAAAGAGCCCAACCGTATTTTCGTCAGCATTTTCTCCCGATTTTTCAGTTTCGTCAGCATTTTCTCTGACGATTTTATTTTCGTCAGTAATTTCTCCGGTTGCTGACGCAGAAAAATCGCTGACGGAATCCTCTGAAACCTTGGCAGCGTTTTGTTGCGCTTCAAAAGCTGTGACCTCTTGCTCGGTGAAGCTAGAACCACAATATTCACAGTGAAATTTTTGACTTTTAGGTTCAAAAAGCAGTGGCCCACCACAATTTGGACATTTGTGCGTCAATACATTAGATTCAGACATTAAAATTCTCCCCAATCGTCCTCATGAAGTCCGTTGATTTTAACTCCTACAAAGCTTTTGCCACAAAGGCTTTGCCACATTCAGGACAGAATTTAGGAACGCCATTTGCCAAATTGACCACTGCGCCACATTCATTACAGGCCATTTTCAACTCAGGCATAGCGACTGCTGATGCCGGTTTAGCATGACCGCAGTTGGAGCAAAACTTCCCTGTATTTTTCGTGCCACAGTCTGCACAAGTCCAAGTTTCAGCAGCATTTTCCTGTTGAGCTTGCATCTGTGCTTGGTTCGTTTGGGAAAATCCAGCCAGATTTTGTCCGCCCAGATTCATGCCCATAAAAGCATTCATCGCCCCACCAGTATTGGATCCAGCAGCTTCCAGACCACGTGCGACAGCCCCTTGCACATAACCCTCACGTACATTGGCATCGCCAAGCATTGCGCCTTGGTTACGCATATTGATGAGTTTTTGACTATCATCCGTGTAGGAAATGCTCGCCACAGCAACCGCCACGATTTCCATTCCACGCAATTGTTTCCAATCCTCGTCAAGAACAGAAGCCATATATTTGCTGAGTTCCATACTTTTTGAAGTTAAAAATGACACCCGTTCACCTTGAGCCGAATACTGGTTGATAGAGGTGTTCAAAGCCGTCAAAAATTCAGCCAAATACTGCTCATTGATTTCTTGAATATCCACATGGTCTGCATTTTTCGGAATGACATTGGCGTAAAAAGCCAGTGGATCCGTAATTTTGATGGAGTAAGTGCCGTGTGTGCGCAAAAAGAGTTCCGCATTGTAAAAATTATCGAAATACTGCAAAGGCGTTGCCGTTCCAAACTTAATGCCTTTGATTTCCTGCAAATTGATATAAAAAACCTGTTGTTTTTGTGGAGTCACCCCACCAAATTTAAAGCGGAAGAAAGATTCTTGGATAGAATCACGTAAATCGCCATTAAACATTGAGGGTGCGGTGTCATTTTTGACCGTATAGTAGCCGGGTTCAGCTGTATAATCAATGATTTTTCCGCCATCAACCAAGAGCATCATCATGTTTTCATAAACATGAACGACGGAGCCATCTGTGATGACATCGGCTGTTCCTTTGCGATTAGAGCCGCGTTTATCATCTTTTCGTACTTTAACTCCCTTAGTGAACACCGTTTGATCAGACATCTCATCTGGTTCGATCACCTCAAGCCATTGATCTGCCAAAGAACCGCCCAGAGCGCTCGTTGCTGCTTTGATAATTCCCATAATTTTTTTCCTTTTCTAAATAAATATTATCCGTTTTCATTATAACAAAAATCTAAGACAAAACCTATCGAATACACAGAAATTCCTAAAAATCAGTCGAAAGTCGGAGAAAAATTTTCAAAAAATTTTTGACGAATCTCTAAATTTAGGTTATAATATGACCAAACCTTTAAAGAAGTCCAGAGAGGCTTACAAGGATACGGAAAATTGACGCGGATGCCCTGTTTATCAGGAAAATTCCCATTTTTTAGTACACTTGTAGGTCGTCCGCAAGTGTTTTTTTGTTAGAGAAATGGAGAAAAAATGCCCCAATTACAAGAAATGATGACGATTGTCAGCCAACGTGAAGTGGCCAAGCAGATTTTTGAACTGATTTTAACAGGCGAAATGGTCGCTGAGTTGGATTTGCCGGGACAATTTTTACATCTTACAGTGCCAAATTCGGCAATGTTGCTGAGAAGACCAATTTCGATTTCCAGTTGGGATAAAGCGGCTCAAACTTGCACGCTTTTATACCGAGTAGGCGATGAAACAACGGGGACTTACGCCCTCTCACGTCTCACAGCCGGTGCTGTCGTTGATGTTTTAGGGCCTTTGGGCAATGGTTTTCCTGTTGATGAAGTCAAAGCAGGCGAGGAAATTTTGATTATTGGTGGGGGGATTGGTGTGCCACCCCTTTACGAATTGGCAAAGCAATTGGAAGCGACAGGCTGCCAAATGACCGTTCTGCTTGGCTTTGCCTCAGCCGACGTCAAAATTTTAGAAGCTGAATTTTCAGCCTTGAAAAATCTTAAGCTAAAAATCGCCACAGATGATGGTTCTTATGGAACTCAAGGTCATGTTGGTTTGCTTATGGACGAGCTTACAGTGACAGCCGATGCTGTCTATACCTGTGGTGCGCCTGCTATGCTTAAAGCGGTTGCCCGAAAATATGACGCGCTTGAGCGGCTCTACATTTCCATGGAAAGTCGTATGGCCTGTGGTGTCGGTGCTTGTTACGCCTGCGTTGAACACGACAAAGAAAATGAAAATCACGCCCTCAAAGTCTGTGAAGACGGCCCAGTTTTTCGTGGTAAACAACTTTTCCTCTAAAATCACCAGAGAAATTACTGACGAAACTGAAAATCGCCAGAGAAAATGCTGACGAAATTAAAAATGGAGAAAAAATGACTGATAAAAACCGTCTTTCAATAAAATTACCCGGACTCGACTTGAAAAATCCGATTATTCCAGCTTCAGGCTGTTTTGGTTTTGGTGAAGAATACGCCCGCTATTATGATTTGGACAAACTTGGCTCAATTATGATTAAGGCGACCACTTTGCAGGCTCGCTTTGGAAATCCAACGCCGCGTGTCGCCGAAACAGCGAGCGGAATGCTCAATGCAATTGGCCTGCAAAATCCCGGTTTAGAAGTCGTCATGGCTGAAAAACTACCTTGGCTACACGACCATTTCCCAGAATTACCCATCATTGCCAACGTCGCAGGATCAGAAGAAAGCGACTATGTCGCCGTTTGCGCCAAAATCGGTGATGCCCCAAATGTCAAAGCCATTGAGCTCAATATTTCCTGTCCCAATGTCAAGCACGGCGGGCAAGCATTTGGCACAAATCCCGAAGTTGCCGCAAGTTTGGTGAAGGCTTGTAAAGCGGTCAGCAAAGTGCCACTTTATGTGAAACTTTCACCAAATGTGACGGACATTGTGCCGATTGCTAAAGCAGTAGAAGCCGCAGGTGCTGATGGGCTCACGATGATTAACACGCTCATGGGTGTTCGGTTCGATTTGAAAACCCGCCAGCCGATTTTGGCAAATGTCACCGGTGGACTTTCTGGCCCAGCAATCAAGCCTGTTGCCCTCAAACTCATTCATCAAGTGGCCCAAGCTGTTAACATTCCGATTATTGGCATGGGGGGTGTCGCAACAGCCCAAGACGTTTTAGAAATGTATCTGGCGGGGGCTTCAGCCGTGGCCGTTGGAACAGCCAATTTTGCCGACCCATTCGTCTGTCCAAAAATCATTGAAAAACTCCCTGAACTCATGGATCAATACGGCATTGATACTCTAGAAAATCTGGTTAAAGAAGTGAGAGAAAGTAGAAAATGAGCTACACCACGATTTTATTTGATTTAGACGGGACGTTGACAGAGCCAGCCAAAGGCATTGTTAATTCTTTAGAATACGCATTAGAGAAATTAGGAAGAGTTGAAGAGGACAAAGAAAAATTACTTCAGTTCATTGGCCCTCCTTTGCAAGAGTCCTTCAAAAATGTTTATGCGTTCACAGAAGAAGAAACACAGCAGGCTATCACCTATTATCGAAGCTATTTTGCCGAAAAAGGAATCTTTGAAAATCAACTCTATGACGGAATAGTTGAACTTTTAGAGGCCTTGAAAAAATCAGGTAAGCAGCTCTTTGTTGCGACGTCCAAACCAGAAAATTTTGCTAAGCAGATTATCGAACATTTTGGTTTAGCCCCTTATTTTAAGGCTGTCGTCGGGGCAACGCTAGACAATCGTCGAAGTAAAAAATCAGAAGTCATCGCTCACGCCCTAAAATCTTATCAGATTGTTCCTGCCGATACTGTGATGATTGGTGATCGTAAATTTGATATCCTTGGCGCAAAGGACAATAAGCTTGCCTCAATCGGTGTTCTCTATGGCTATGGAAGCAAAAAAGAGCTTGAAAACGCCGGTGCAACTGCCCTAGTAGCCAACGTATCAGAACTCAAAACATACTTAATAGATGAGACAAAATACCCTTAAAAGAAAGTAGAAAAAATGCAAGAAAATAGACCCGTAATCGCCCTCGACTTCCCAGAATTTTCTGATGTTAAAGACTTCCTCGAAAAATTTGACCCTCAAGAAAAACTCTATATCAAACTTGGCATGGAACTCTTTTATACCGCAGGCCCTCAAGTCGTCTACTACGTCAAGTCGCTTGGACACAGTGTTTTTCTCGATTTAAAACTTCACGACATTCCCAATACCGTCGAATCTTCCATGCGTGTCCTCGCCCGACTCGGTGTTGATATGGTCAATGTTCACGCAGCAGGCGGTTTGGAAATGATGAGCGCTGCTAGACGAGGCTTGGAAATGGGAACGCCAGCAGGTCGTACCCGCCCTCTCCTTATTGCCGTGACTCAGCTCACCTCAACCTCTGAAGAAATCATGCATAATGACCAAAAAATCATGACGACCCTTGAAGAGTCAGTAATCAACTACGCGCAAAAAACAAACGAAGCAGGACTTGACGGTGTGGTCTGTTCCGCTCACGAAGTTGAAAAAATCAAAGCTGCAACCCACGAAGATTTTATCTGCCTGACCCCAGGGATTCGCCCTAAAGGCGCAGCAGTGGGTGATCAAAAGCGCGTCATGACACCGAGTCAAGCCAGAGCAATCGGTTCAGACTACATTGTCGTAGGGCGTCCAATTACGCAAGCCGCAGACCCCGTGAACGCCTACCATTCCATCAAAATAGAATGGGCGCAATCAACAAAAAATTCTTGATACCAGCTCTAATTAAACAAAAAAAAATCGGCAAATCAGCGCCGATTTTTTATTTTAAACTTACGTCAGCATTTTTTCTAAGAGAATTTACTGACGTAATTATTGAATAGGTTTTTTTCCTGGAGTTCCAGCCTTACGCGGGTAGATTTTAGGCGTTTCCTTTTTCTTTTCAATCACTGCGATGTGACGTTCATCACCATTTGGCAATTCGTAAGCAATTTCGGAATTGAATTTTCCGCCAAGTGTAGCAATTGCTTTTTTGGCCTCAGCCAACTCTTCGGCAAATTGTGCAGCCTTTAAAGAAAGTAAAATGCCATCTTTTTTCAAGAAAGGAATCGTAAATTCCGCAAGCACAGACAAACGTGCGACCGCCCGAGCTGTTACAAAGTCAAATTGTCCCCGATAAGTTTTGTCCTGACCAAAATCCTCAGCTCGTCCATGAAGCAAAGTCACCTTTTCGAGTCCCAATTCCTCAGTCAACAAAGCCAAAAAATTGATCCGTTTATTCAGTGAGTCAATGATGGTAACCTGAAGTTCTGGAAAAATAATTTTCATCGGTAAACTAGGAAATCCAGCCCCAGCCCCAATATCCAAAATGCTGACCGGACGGTTTGTAATCTGTTGATACAAAATAGGGGCAATGGAATCATAAAAATGTTTAAGATAAACCTCAGATTCTTCAGTAATTGCAGTCAGATTGATTTTCTCATTCCATTCCACCAACAGCTCAAAATAACGTTTAAACTGGCCAATTTGACGCTCTGAAAGCGTAATATCAAAAGTAGCCAATTGTGTCAAAAATTCATCAGGGGTCATAAAGTACGCTCCAAAAGTTTTCTAGTAATTTCGGCGATTCGTTCCCGATTTTCGCCTTTAGGTAATTTGTCAATCAAAGTTAAAGCAGATTGAGTGTAAGATTGAGCGAGCGCCTTAGTCGCACTCAAGGCGCCAGAGTGGCGAATGAAATCGTAAACCTCGTCAAAACGTTTCGCCTCAATCAAAGTAGCCAACTCATCAAAATTTTCCTGCAAGGCAAAGAGCACAGGCGCCGAATAAATTCCTTGCTTAATATCCTCAAGCACAGGCTTGCCCAGTTGTTGCGCACTTGCTGCATAGTCCAAATAATCGTCCATAATTTGGAAAGCAATCCCGATATTCATCCCAATTTTGTAGGCCCGATTTGCCAAACTATTATTTTTGGCAATCAAAGGAGCGACAGAAGCAGAAAGCGCAAATAACTCACCAGTTTTGCCAGAAATATTTTCCAAATAAGCATCAAGTGTTTGGTGCAGATCAAAATGTTGATTCAATTGCCCCAATTCTCCCCCTAATAAGCGCTCAATAGAGCCAATATTTTTGGACAGATTAGATAATTCCAAAGAATGTTCCGACATCAATTTGAAGACGGCAATAAACAAGTAGTCACCCGCATAAACCGCAATTTCTGGCCCGTATTTGGCCGAAATCGTAGGCACACCACGTCTTGTATCCGCACGGTCAATCACATCATCGTGTACCAAAGTTGCCGTGTGCATCATTTCAACACTTGCGGCCAGCGCTAATTTTTCCTCATCGGCCAAATCCGTAAACTCAGCAAAAAGCAATAAATAAGCAGGTCGGAGCATCTTTCCACCCGCATCAAAAATATCAAAAATCGCTGCTTTAATTGCCTTATTTTTAATCAGCACATGACTTTTCATCAATTTTTGAACTCGAGAGAGCTGCTTTTCAAGCGCAGGATAATCTTTCCAAAATGTATTTTTTACGTCCATTGTTTACTTTCCTTGATAAATAATTGCTGTATCGGTCTTACCCGACTAATCAGCTGATTTCCACCAATACCGATAGCAAAACCAGCAAGGATTCCAAAAAAGGCTAGCCAGGGAAGATAAAGCATCACAGAGCCAGCTTTGGCCAAAATCGCAGCCATGGCCAATTGCCCAAAGTTATGGAAAAATCCTCCCACTACCGAAATACCAATCATCGAAACCAATTTTGGCCCCAATTGTTTCATCAGATACATTGCTAAGAGCGATAAAATTCCTCCTGCAAAGGAATAAAGAAAAACAGAAAAACCAGTAAAGAGCGCAGTGATGAGCAAGCGTAAAATTTGCATGACCCAGACCTTGCGCCAGTTTAAAGTGAAAAGGGCAATAACCATTACTAAATTCGCCAAACCAATCTTAGCCCCAGGAGCAAAAGCGAAAAAAGGAGGAAGCATATTTTCAATAATTCCCATGACGACTGCTACCGCCGTTAGGAGCGAAACATAGACATATTCTTTGATATTCATGTTGTATAATCCACCTGCTTGTCTTTTTGACCACTCATGACTTCAATCACTAATTTATGAGGCAAACAGACAATTGTTTCCCCGACTTTAGAAATAAAGCCTCGCTTAACATCAATTTGATCCTTACAACTCGCTTCAATGACAGCAATCTCTCCATTTTTTACCTGAATTTTATTATAATCACCATCTTTGTCCCGATAAGTCCAAATTTGATCTTGATGTAAGTTAAAAGTTCGCTTTACTTGCCCATCAATTCGCAATTGCGCTTGAGCGCCAGTAGGTCCGCTAGCAAAGAAAAAAAGGGTTGAAAAAGAAGCTAAAAATAACACGAAAATAATGATAAAGTCCAAAGGTTTTGTTTTGATGCTTTTAAAAAAGCTCATCGTGTTTTTAAATAATTTCATTATTGACTTATTATAGCAAAACTAATGAAAAATTTCACGCAATCAAAAAGTCGTTGACATAAGAGAACTTAAGGACTTCCTTAGAAACAGGCAAAAACTTCAAAGAAACTCAAGCTGTTCATTGATTTGAGTGATAAATGAGCGTATAATAGAAAAAACACGACATTTTTTAGAAAGAAGGTTGAAAGATGAGAAAAGACCATATCCTCCCCTTTTTTGGCGGATTTTTTCTGGTGATTGGAGTAATTATTCTCCTAAAACATCTCTTTGGAACAGGTCAGTCCTCTTGGTTTGCTGGTATAGGATTCCTATTTGCTGGTTTTGTTTTGACTGTTTTGACAAAAAGTAAAAGGACTCATTGAGTCCTTTTTTACAAATTATTTTTCGGTTTTAGTTGCTTTTGATTTTTCTTCTTGAGCAAGCTCTTTTCCTTTGGCAATGATATAAGCCTTAAGATTATCGCTAATTTGTGGATGTTCAAGACCGTATTCAATCGTTGTTTCAACGAAGCCAAACTTATCGCCCACGTCATAACGTGTACCAGTGAATTCATGAGCAAAAACACGTTGTGTTTTGTTCAAGCGTTCAATTGCATCAGTCAATTGGATTTCGTTACCAGCTCCTGGTGCTTGATTTTCCAAAACATCAAAAATTTCTGGTGTTAAGAGATAGCGTCCGATAATTGCAAGATCAGAAGGTGCTTCATCAACATTTGGTTTTTCAACAAAGCGTTCAACGTTGTAAAGTCCTTTAGAAACCTCACCTTTTGGTTCAATCACACCGTATTTGTCTACATCTTCATGAGGAACTTTCATTACCGCGATGGTTGATGCGTGTGTTTTTTCATAATCATTGATGAGCTCTTGAGATAAAGGAATTCCTTCACCGTTGATGTTCATCAAATCATCGCCAAGCATGACAACAAATGGCTCATCCCCAACAAAGGCTTTGGCTTGCAAGACAGCGTGTCCCAAACCTTTTGGGTGTGATTGACGGATAAAGTGAAGATTGATATCAGTTGTTTCTTCAACAAGTTTAAGAAGTTCAATCTTTCCTTTTTCCCGTAAATTTTGTTCCAATTCGATATTTGAGTCAAAATGATCTTCGATTGGACGTTTTGCTTTACCAGTAACAATCAGAATATCTTCAATTCCTGATTTCAAAGCTTCTTCAACAATAAATTGAATGGTCGGTTTGTCAACGATTGGCAACATTTCTTTAGCAATAGCTTTCGTCGCTGGTAAAAAACGTGTTCCAAGTCCAGCAGCAGGAATAACGGCTTTACGCACTTTTTTCGCTTTAGCTGGGTTCAATGACGGATGTGTAAGTTGATCCATAATACCTATTAGCTCCTTTTATTAAACGATTACATTATAGCACTTTTGGGGTAAAAATACTATTGCTTTTTAATTTTTAAACTCATTTTCAGCACGTGTTTCACGGCGCATGATATCAAGAATACCAGCTTTTGCATCTAGCCCTTCGTATAGCACTTTGTAGATGGTTTCTGTAATGGGCATATCGATTTCTAATTGCTGAGCAAGTTCATAGGCTGCTTTTGTAGTTGAGACGCCCTCAATAATCATGCCCATGTTGCGTTCGATGTCTTCTAATTTTTCACCACGGCCAAGCGCATCCCCCGCTCGCCAGTTGCGTGAGTGGATAGAAGTACCAGTAACAATCAAATCGCCAACACCAGACAGACCGCTGTAAGTCAATGGTTCTGCGCCCATTGCTACACCCAGACGGGTGATTTCGGCAAGACCGCGTGTGATAATCGCTGCTTTTGCATTATCTCCAAAACCAAGTCCGTGTAAAGCACCAGCGCCAACAGCTATGATATTTTTTAAGGCTCCAGCCGTTTCAACACCCACTACATCAGTGTTAGTATAGAGGCGGAAGTAGTCATTACTGAAAATGCATTGCGCATATTTTGCTTCATCATGATCGTTTGAAGCGGCTGAAATCAAAGTGATATCGCGAACAATGGTTTCTTCAGCGTGTGAAGGACCAGAAACCACGACAATTTCGCCTCGAACTTCAGCAGGAATTTCTTCTTCCAAAATTGTTGAAATGCGATCATGTGTTCCTTGTTCCAATCCTTTTGAGGCGTGTAAAATATGAACTTTGTGTTTGAGGACTTGAGCGACTTGTTGAGCCACAAGGCGAGTGACTTTCGTTGGAACAACAAACAAAATGGCGTCAACACCAGCAAGTGCATCTTCTAATAAATCATAGGCTTTGATTTTTTCATCTAAAACAACTTCTTTAAAATAGCGTGTATTTGTATGCTGGGTGTTGATTTCAGCAATTTGTTCAGGACTATTTCCCCAGATGCGAACGTCGTGACCATTATCATTAAGCACTTGTGAAAGAGCAGTTCCCCAAGACCCTGGGCCAAGGACAGCGATTTTTTGTGGATTCATAGAAATGATCCTTTCTTCGTTTTCTTTTCCTTTTCATTTTAACATAAGCAGGAATAAAAATCAGCCCTAAGTATGATTTAGCCTTTAAATATTGTGGTAAAATAGAGATATAACCAAAGCGGTTAATCAAAAAAAGAATTTTAAAAGTTAGAAACTTGTGAGAACAGGACGCAAGCAGGAGGAAAAAATGCCAGTCAGTTTATTTGTACATAATCAAGGAATGATGTCAGGGGACGGTCATTGGGGAATGGTGAATATGATTTTCGGTTTAATCCTTTTTTTCTTGGTAATCAAGATGATTATCGGGATTGCTTTTATGCGCAAAAATCGTCAAGATAAAATGGGAGGTTACGAAGATAAAGCAATGAGTTTAAAAGAAAACATTGAACGTTACCACGAAGCTGGTCTTTCTGACAGTGACATTAAAATTTTTAGAGAAAATTTAGCAGAAGCTAAGACAAGTATTAAAACGTGGGAAGCACAAACTAAGAAAGATGATGATTTGCAAGTCGTTGAGTCCGTAACAGGAGGACTGGATGCGAGCAAGCATACTTTCAAATACATTGTGCAAAACCCACAAGAGTTGACCAAACAAAATGAATTTCTCTATAAAGATTTGCCAAACATGGTCAAACTGACTGAGAAATTTATTGAGATGAAAAAACAAGCGGTTCGGACCGAGGAAATCAAACGTGACCTTGATGAAACATTGCTTTTAATTAAGACACTGTCAGCTTCAATTTCTAAGAATTATCATGAAATTCTCATGGATGATGTGAAAGTGATTAAGAACCAAGTCAAGTTTGATTGACCAAATTACTGACGGATTGCAAGAATAAATTCGTCAGTAAATTCTCTATTTTCGTCAGTAAAAAAGTTAAAAATTCCTGTCATTTCTGGCAGGAATCGTTTATAATATAAGAAAAGTGTGCAAAGGATATAAATTTCATGGATAATCCAATTTTAGATGATTTGATGACGAAAGATAAAGTCATCAAAGAAGCAGAGCAATTAGATGAACAACAAAAATCAGAGATTGTCGAAATGCATCAAAGTGCAGCTTTAGCAGCAGTTGACGCACTTTCGCCAGAAGAATTAGAAAAAGCAAAAGAATTAGCCAAACAATTGGACGAAAACAGCGCGCAGTCGGTGATTACTTATGGAGCAAATGCGCAAGATAAAATTTCGGCTTTTTCACAAAGCGTCCTCAATAAAGTACAAGCGCAAGATTTGGGCGAAGTCGGTAGTTCACTGACGGATTTGATGTTCAATTTGCAAGAAGCCAATCCCAATGAATTGGTGGCAGAAAATAAGGGACTTTTCACCAAAATGTTTGGGAAAGTGAAGCGTTCCATTTTTGAAGTCACACAAAAATACCAAAAAATTGGTGCAGGAATTGATAAAATTTCCGCCAAATTAAACAATGAGCAACAAGGGCTTTTGCAAGATAATGAAACTCTGGACAAATTGTATGATGAAAATCTCAATTATTTTAAAGCATTGAATGTTTACATTGCTGGTGCCGAATTAAAGGTTCAAGAACTTGAAAGTGAAACCTTGCCTAAAGTGCGCAAAGAAGCCGAAGCTTCCACAGATAACGCCCTTGTGGTTCAAAAAGTCAATGACTTAGAAGCCTACAAGAACCGCTTGGAAAAACGGGCGCATGACTTGCGTTTGGCGCGTCAGTTGACGATTCAACAAGCGCCACAGATTCGCTTGATTCAAAACACGAACCAAGAATTAGCGGAAAAAATCCAAACTTCAATCAACACAGCAATACCGCTTTGGAAAAACCAAGTCGCAATTGCACTGACGCTTTTGAAACAAAAAGATGCGCTGACCAGTCAACGGATTGTATCAGAAACAACTAATGATTTGCTCAAGAAAAACTCAGAAATGTTGAAAAATTCAACCATTGAAGCAGCGATTGAAAATGAGCGCGGTTTAGTTGATATTGAAACGCTCAAATTGACTCAACAAAATCTGGTGGATACTATTCAAGAAACCATGCGCATTCAAGCAGAAGGACGTCAAAAACGTCAGCAAGGTGAACTTGAATTATCTAAAATGGAAGACGAAATCAAACAAAAACTCTTACAATTATCAAATAAATAGCAGAGAAATTACTGACGAAAAGGTCAGTAATTTTTTTAGAAAATCCGTCAGTAAATTGGTATATACGATTTGTTGACAAAAAGGAAAAAGGGTGTTAAAATGAAAGAAAACAAAACAGGAGAATATTATGTCTTATTACATTAAAGCTGAACAATTTTTCTATCCTTATGAAGTAAAAAAAGGTGGATTCTTAGAAATTCAAGACGGGAAATTTGGTGAATGGACGGCTCAAGCACCTGCTGATGCAGAAATTTTAGACTATTCAGGACAATCGATCGCTCCAGGGCTCGTTGAAACGCATATTCACGGCTTTGGTGGAGCTGATGCCCAAGATGCTCAAGTCGAAGGAATCATGGGGACGATGTCTGAAGGATTGCTTTCAGCTGGCGTAACTTCATTTTTGCCAAGTCCCTTGACAGATGATCATGAAGGACTGAAAGCTGTGTGTACGGTTGTTGGCGAACATTATCAAGAAGCTCGTGGCGCGAAAATCCGTGGAATCTTCTTTGAAGGGCCATTCTTTACTGAGGAGCACAAAGGCGCACAAAACCCGAAATATATGCGTGATGCCAAAATGTGGGAGCTTGAAGATTGGCAAGAAGCGGCTCATGGAATGCTCAAAAAAATTGGTTTAGCACCTGAACGCGAAGGCTCAGAAGAATTCATTCGCAAAGCCACACAAGCTGGAGTAGTCATCGCACTTGGTCACTCAAATGCGACATACAAACAAGCTGTTGCTGGAGTTCAAGCAGGAGCGACGATGTGGGTACATACTTTTAATGGAATGTCAGGAATGACCCACAAAGAACCAGGAATGGTTGGCGCAATCCTTAACACGCCAAATACATATGCCGAATTGATCTGTGATGGGCATCATGTGCGTCCAGAAGCAGCAGAAATTGTTATGAAATTAAAAGGAGCAGACCACGTTGTTTTGATTACAGATTCAATGCGTGCTGCTGGTCTTCCTGACGGTCCTTATATGTTAGGTGAATACGAAGTAGAAGTTCGTGATGGTGCAGCTTGGTTGCCAACGGGACGTCCCGCGGCATCTATTTTGACTTTGAAAACAGCTGTGAAAAATGTGGTTGACTGGGGAATTGCCACACCAGCCCAAGCCATCATGATGGCCTCTTTAACAGCAGCAAAATCAGTAAATATCGACGATGTTTGTGGTCAAATCAAAGTTGGACACGATGCGGACTTCATCGTTCTTAACGAGGAATTAGAGCTTGTTGCAACTTACCTTGACGGCGAAAAACGTTATCAAGCATAAGAAATAAAGCCTCAAGTCCCATGTGGCAACTTGAGGCTTTATTTGCTGATCAATTCTAAAAAAAGCAAACATTTTAACCGTTCGACCTTTGAATTGTCAGAACCATTTCACCTAAAAACCTGCGAAAACCCTTGCAGATTAAGGCTTCAAAATTTTTTTGTAATGTAAACGTTTTATACAGTTTGTTACAAGATTTTTTTGTGGAGAAATGATATAATGAACTAGACAACAAATGAGCATAGTGTAGAAAGCTGACAAGCGTCAGCCGTCAATAGAAACTATGTATCTCAATTTCGGAGGACAGATTTAAATGAAACGCATTGCAGTTTTGACTTCTGGGGGCGATGCTCCAGGAATGAATGCGGCTATTCGTGCAGTTGTTCGTAAAGCGATTTCTGAAGGTATCGAAATTTACGGGATTAACCACGGATATGCGGGTATGGTTGCAGGAGATATTTTCCCACTCACATCAGCATCAGTAGGTGATAAAATTGGTCGTGGTGGTACATTCTTGTATTCAGCTCGTTATCCAGAATTCCAATACTTGGAAGGCCAACTTGCAGGTATTGAGCAACTGAAAAAATTCGGTATCGAAGGTGTCGTTGTAATCGGTGGTGATGGTTCTTACCACGGAGCAATGCGCTTAACAGAACATGGATTCCCAGCAGTTGGACTTCCAGGGACTATCGATAACGATATCGTTGGAACTGATTTCACTATCGGTTTCGATACAGCCGTTTCAACAGTTGTAGATGCTTTGGATAAAATCCGCGATACATCTTCATCACACAACCGTACATTCGTTGTAGAAGTAATGGGACGAAACGCTGGAGATATCGCACTTAACGCAGGTATTGCAGCAGGTGCAGATGATATCTGTATCCCAGAAAAAGAATTTAAGTTTGAAAACGTCGTAAACAATATCAACAAAGGTTACGAAAAAGGTAAAAACCACCACATTATTGTTCTTGCAGAAGGCGTAATGTCTGGTGAAGAATTTGCTGAAAAACTTAAAGAAGCTGGTTATGAAGGCGATTTACGTGTTTCTGTACTTGGTCACATCCAACGTGGTGGATCACCAACAGCTCGTGACCGTGTTCTCGCATCACGTATGGGAGCTCGTGCCGTTGAATTACTCCGTGATGGTATCGGTGGCGTAGCCGTAGGTATTCACAACGAAGAACTTTTGGAAAGCCCAATTCTTGGAACACCAGAAGAAAATGCACTCTTTAGCTTGACTGAAGATGGTGGCATCAAAGTTAACAACCCTCACAAAGCAGGACTTGAACTTTACCGTCTTAACTCAGCGCTGAACAACCTCAACCTTAACTAATGTTATTGCAGTTGCCTCTAAATTTAGAAGCATTATATATAATTACTTAAATTATAGGAGAAAAACACAAAATGAATAAACGTGTAAAAATCGTCTCAACTCTTGGCCCAGCCGTTGAAACTCGCGGTGGAAAAAAATTCGGTGAAAAAGGATACTGGGGTGAAGAGCTTGATGTCGAAACATCAGCTAAAACAATCGCAACTTTGATTCAAGAAGGAGCTGATGTATTCCGTTTTAACTTCTCACACGGTAACCATGAAGAACAAGGCGCACGTATGGCAACAGTTCACCGCGCTGAAGAAATCGCTGGTCGTAAAGTTGGATTCTTGCTTGATACTAAAGGTCCTGAAATGCGTACAGAAGTCTTCGAAGATGGTGCTGATGCAATCAACGTTTTAACAGGAGATAAATTCCGCGTTGCTACAAAACAAGGTTTGACATCAACTCCAGCTGTAATTGCTTTGAATGTTGCTGGTGGTCTTGATATCTTTGACGACGTTGAAGTTGGTCAAACAATCTTGATTGACGATGGTAAACTTGGTTTGACATTGACTGGTAAAGATGCAGCAACTCGTGAATTTGAAGTTGAAGCTCAAAACGACGGTGTTATTGGTAAACAAAAAGGTGTTAACATCCCTAACACTAAAATTCCTTTCCCAGCACTTGCTGAACGTGACGATGCTGATATCCGTTTCGGTCTTTCACAACCTGGTGGAATCAACTTCATCGCAATTTCATTTGTACGTACTGCAAGCGACGTTAAAGAAGTTCGTCGTATCTGTGAAGAAACAGGAAATCCACACGTACAACTTTTGGCTAAAATTGAAAACCAACAAGGGATTGAAAATCTTGATGAAATCATCGAAGTTGCTGATGGTATCATGATTGCTCGTGGTGACATGGGTATCGAAGTTCCATTTGAAATGGTTCCAGTTTACCAAAAATTGATCATAAGCAAAGTTAACAAAGCAGGTAAAATCGTTGTTACAGCAACAAACATGCTTGAATCAATGACTTACAACCCACGTGCTACACGTTCTGAAATCTCAGACGTATTCAACGCTGTTATTGATGGTACTGATGCTACAATGCTTTCAGGTGAATCAGCTAACGGTAAATACCCACGTGAATCAGTTCGTACAATGGCAACTGTTAACAAAAACGCTCAAACAATGTTGAAAGAGTACGGACGTCTCCACCCAGAACGTTACGACAAATCAACTGTAACAGAAGTTGTTGCATCATCAGTAAAAAATGCTGCTGAAGCAATGGATGTTAAATTGATCGTTGCTTTGACAGAGTCAGGTAACACAGCACGTTTGATCTCTAAACATCGTCCAGACGCAGACATTTTGGCTGTTACATTTGACGAAAAAGTTGAACGTGGTTTGATGATTAACTGGGGTGTTATCCCAATGATGATGGAACGTCCTGCATCAACTGACGATATGTTTGAAGTTGCTGAAAAAGCTGCTTTGGCATCAGGTTTGGTTGAATCTGGCGATAACATCATTATCGTTGCTGGTGTTCCAGTTGGTACTGGCCGCACAAACACAATGCGTATCCGCACTGTTAAATAATCATAAGTTTTAACAATTTTATAAGGCGATGATGCCTGTCAGAAATGACAGGCATTATTGTTGAAAACGATTTTGTATTCTTTATACGTTTAAAAATAAGTAATTAATCTCATTTAAAATTTGAAAGGAAATTCAGAAATCATGGCTGAAAAACAACGTAAAAAAGTTATCCTCGTAGGTGACGGAGCAGTAGGTTCATCTTACGCTTTCGCACTTGTAAACCAAGGAATCGCTCAAGAATTGGGTATTGTAGAAATCCCACAACTTCGTGCAAAAGCAGAAGGGGACGCAGAAGATTTGAGCCACGCTTTGGCTTTCACTGCACCAAAGAAAATCTATGCAGCTACTTATGAAGACTGTGCAGACGCTGACCTTGTTGTTATCACAGCAGGTTTGCCACAAAAACCAGGTGAAACTCGTCTTGACCTTGTTGGTAAAAACCTTAAAATCAACAAAGATATCGTAACAAACGTTATGGCATCAGGATTTGATGGTGTCTTCCTCGTTGCTGCTAACCCAGTTGACGTTTTGACATACTCTACTTGGAAATTCTCAGGTCTTCCTAAAAACCGTGTGGTTGGTTCAGGAACATCTCTTGATACTGCTCGTTTCCGTCAAGCTTTGGCTGAAAAACTTGATGTTGATGCACGTAGCGTCCACGCTTATATCATGGGTGAGCACGGTGACTCAGAATTTGCCGTTTGGTCACACGCTAACGTTGCTGGTGTTCAACTTGAACAATGGTTCCAAGAAAACAAATACCTTGATGAAGCAGAAATCATTGAACTTTTTGAAGGTGTTCGTGACGCAGCTTACAGCATCATCAAAAAGAAAGGCGCAACTTTCTACGGTATCGCTGTTGCACTTGCTCGTATCACTAAAGCAATCCTTGATGACGAAAATGCTGTTCTTCCGGTATCTGTCTTCCAAGAAGGTCAATACGGACTTGATGACTGCTACATCGGTCAACCAGCTATCGTTGGTGCACATGGTGTTGTAAACGCTATTCACATCCCATTGAACGACGCTGAGATGCAAAAAATGCAAGCTTCAGGACAACAATTGAAAGAAATCATTGATAATGCTTTCGCTGATCCTGAAATCGCAGCAGCAGTTAAAAACTAAAAGATTTTAAATAAAAAAGAGTTTCTAGAAACTCTTTTTTATAATGCCCTCTCTTTACATTTAAAAATTTACGATAAAAAAAATCTGTCAAGCGACAGATTTTTTTTATTTTGTTTTGATATAATTCACTCCATCAGCCTTAGGTGCAACTGCTTTACCAAGGAAGAGGGCGAGAACGATAATTGTAAAGACGTAAGGTGCCATTTGCAAGAACGAAGAAGGAATTTCTTTGATCCCTGGAATTTGGCCTCCAACAACGGCCAGTGATGTAAAAAGACCAAAGAGAAGTGATGAGAGCATTGCTCCGATTGGATTCCATTTCCCGAAAATCATTGCTGCAAGAGAGATGAAACCTTGACCTGCGATTGTAGAAACGGCAAAGTTACCAGAGATTGCTTGAGCATAGATCGCTCCACCGATACCACCAAGTACACCAGAAAGAAGGACTCCAGCCCAACGATAAGCATAAACGTTGATTCCGAGCGTGTCAGCTGCTTGGGGATTTTCACCAACAGAACGCAAACGAAGACCAAAGCGTGTTTTGAAAAGCACGTACCAAGCGAGAAAGGCAATAAGAATTGCTAAGAAACCAGGTAAAGAAGTTTGACTGAAAAAGATTTTACCAATCACAGGAATTTTCGAAAGCAAAGGAACATTCCAGTAACCGATTTGTTCATTGATGTTAATTTGTCCTTGTTGATAAAGAACTTGAAGTAAGAACACACCCAAAGCTGGTGCCATTAAGTTAAGGACTGTCCCTGAAACGATATGGTCAGCACGAAGGTTAACGGTTGCTACAGCATGAAGTGAAGCAAAAATTGCTCCGACTAAGGCGCCGAAAAGAATGGCAATCCAAGGGGTTAAACTACCGAAGATTCCTTCGGTTGTCAGATTGAAAACAACAGAGCTAAAAGCTCCGATGGTCATGATACCTTCAAGACCAACGTTGACGATTCCGCCACGTTCTGAGAACACACCACCGATACTTGTGAAGATCAGAGGTGTTGAATAGATGAGCATATTTGCAACGATAATTTGCAATGTATCTACGAGATTCATGCTTTTTCTCCTTTCTTCTTAGCAGACTCAGCAGCTTTACTTGCTTTCGCTTTTGGTAAGATTACTTCAATAACAAATCTTATAGCGATGAAGAAGATAATTGCAGCTGTAACGACTTGGACGATTTGTGGTGGAATCGAATCGTTCATCATACCAGGCGCTCCAGTTTGAAGCACTGAGAAAAGAAGACCAGCAAAGAGGATACCCACAGGATTGTTACCACCAAGAAGGGCAACAGCCATCCCGTTAAATCCAATGTCTAATGAACCAGATTGTGAAACAAAGTTTTGCATATAACCAAAGCCATAAACAACACCACCAAGTCCAGCAAGTGCTCCAGCGACAACCATAGCCATAACAATTGTACGTTTTGCTGAAATTCCTGCATATTCTGAAGCGTCGGGGTTAAGACCAACTGCCTTGATTTCAAAACCAAGTGTTGTTTTAGAAAAGACAATAGCCATAATTACTAAGGCAATCAAAGCAATAATCAATCCGATGTTTAAAGTTGAGTTATTGGTTAAAGAAGACATCCATTGTGTTCGGAAAGAAGCATTGGCGCTAATGAGTTTGGTTTGGTCAGTTGTGTTTGCCATCAAGATATCTTTTTGGAACATATCATGAATCATGAAAGTTGAGAAAAAGAGGATGATGTAGTTTAACATAATTGTTGTAATAACTTCAGATGTCCCAAGGAGCGCACGCAGAACACCAGGAATGAAGCCCATCAATGCTCCAAAGAACATTCCGATAATCACAACGAGAGGGATGAGAAGGATTCTTGGTAAATCTGGGAAGCTTAACGCAAACCACATTGAAGTAATCCAACCAGCTAGTGCTTGACCAGACATCCCAATGTTGAAAAGTCCGGCTTTCATTGCCACAGCAAAGGAGAGAGCAGTCAGAATCAACGGACCAGTCGTCTGCAAGGTTTCACCGATTGCTCGAGCATTTCCTAATGCTGAGATAAAGAGGTCTTCATAACCCCAAATTGGATTGTAGCCAAAGGCCAACATGATAATCGCACCCAAGACAAAGCCAAAGAAAATGGCAATGAGAGGGACGAGAATTTTTTTTGTGTTACTGTTCATTGATATTACCTCCGACCATCAAAATACCGAGCTCTTGTTTAGTGGTTGTTTCAGGGCTTACAATCCCTTGAATATGACCATCATGAATAACAGCGATTCGGTCGGAGACGTTAAGGATTTCATCGAGTTCAAAAGAAACGACGAGAACAGCTTTACCTTCATCACGAGCTTGGATGAGGCGTTTATGAATGTATTCAATCGCACCGACGTCAAGTCCTCGAGTAGGTTGAGAGACAATTAATAAGTCAGGGTTGCGGTCAATTTCACGGGCGATAATTGCTTTTTGCTGATTTCCGCCAGAGAGTGAAGCAGCAGAGACCCATTCACCAGCACCACGAACGTCAAATTCTGTCATCAGGTCACGGGCACGGCTATTGATTTTAGTATAATCAAGGAAACCATATTTGCTCATTGGTGGACGGTAATAAGTTTGTAAAGCAATATTCTCGGCAACGGTCATTTCGAGAACTAAGCCATCACGATGACGGTCTTCTGGAACGTGTCCTACGGATTGCTCAGTAATTTTCCGTGGTCGTTGATTAGTAATGTCTTTACCATGAAGTTTTACTGTTCCAGAATCGACTTTCATCAAACCAGTGATTGCTTTGATCAGTTCAGTTTGCCCGTTACCATCAATTCCTGCAAGTCCAACGATCTCGCCTGCTCGAACGTCAAGGGATAGTCCTTTGACTTTGAGAGAACCACGACTTTCTTTGACATTGAGGTCTTTTATTTCTAAAACAACATCTTTTGGATGAGCAGCTATTTTTTCAGTAACGAAAGAAACGGAGCGACCAACCATGAGTTCAGCGAGTTGTTGATTGGTTTTATCTCCAAGTTCAACAGTCTCGATTGATTTTCCACGACGGATGACGGTGATTCGATTTGCTACTGCACGAATTTCGTCAAGTTTGTGGGTGATGAGGACAATTGATTTACCTTCGTTAATCAGATTTTTCATAATCTTCATCAATTCGGTAATTTCAGCCGGAGTCAAGACGGCTGTTGGTTCATCAAAAATCAGAATATCTGCGCCACGGTAGAGTGTTTTCAAAATTTCTACCCGTTGCTGTTGACCGACAGAAATATCACGAATCAGTGCATCTGGTTCGACAGCGAGTCCGTAGCGCTCAGAAAGTTCGAGGATTTTTTTCTTGGCAGTTTTTAAATCAAGGTTAATCCCTTTAGTGATTTCATTTCCAAGAATGATATTTTCTGCAACCGTGAAGGCATCAACCAACATAAAGTGTTGGTGAACCATTCCGATTCCGAGGTTTGCGGCTTTTGAGGGAGAATCGATTTTTTCCAATTTCCCTTTGACATGGACTTCGCCTTCGGTAGGCTCAAGGAGTCCTGAGAGGATGTTCATCAGGGTTGACTTACCTGCACCGTTTTCACCGAGCAAAGCATGAATCTCGCCTTTCTTCAATTCAAAATTGATTTTGTCATTGGCAACAAAATCACCAAATCGTTTGGTGACATCAATCATTTGAATGACATTTTCATTCGCCATAGTGGCTCCTTCTTTAAAAATAATGATGTAAATAAATAAAAATTACAAACTTAATTATACCAAAATTGTTGCTGATATGAAAGTGCTTTTAGAGTTTGTGAGTTATGCGCTTTCATGAAAGAAAAAATTTTCGGCAGAATTATTGAGTTTTTGAAAAAAATAACGCTTTCAATTAATCTTTTCGTGTTAAAACATCAACCTCAATGCTGATGGTCACGGTCAGCTGTTTTTGTTGTTTCAGATTTTCAACGCCTGCGGGTTTGATTTTCCAATAGTGTGGCGTCATCAAAAGAAGACTAAGTAAATCTTCAGTGTTTTCAATCTGAGTTTGATAGCTAAAGTGTTTTTGAGTAATGGTAAAACCTGGGAAATACTTGATACTGCTGGTTTTAGCTTTTTCATGGATTTCAGGATAAATGATATTTTTTAGCTCCATGAGGTGGTTGGCGGCTGCTCTGACGATAATAACTCGGCCATCCTTGGTGAGTACCCGGTCGATTTCTGCGACGGAGTATTCGGCAAACATCGATAAAACGGTGTGGACAGAGTGGTCTGTGAATGGAAGATTTGCGAAATTAGCAACGAGCCACTGCAATTCAGGATTTTTCTTTGCGGCCATCCGAACGCCTAGTTTTGAAATATCTAGACCGTAAAAATGAGGAGCAGCAGGGGCAAATTGGCGGTGGAAACGAGAGAGGTAATAGCCTTCACCGCAGCCAATATCAATGATTGTTTGCTCTGCAGAGAAAGTGTCGAGAAGAATTTGGTTAACATAGTCTGATAATTTTTCGTAATAGGCTTTCGCTAGAAAATTACGGCGGGCGTTCATCATCTCTTTGGAATCTCCGGCAGTTTTCTTAGCATTTAATAAGAGATTGAGATAGCCTTCTTTTGCTAGGTCGAAAGTATGTTTATTCACGCAACAATAGGTCTTTTCAGTTCGTTGGAGAAGCTGGTTACAGACCGGACATTTTAATGATTCACTCATTTAATTCTCCGAAATATAAAATTATTATGATATTATGAGAGAAAAATCGCTGACGTAATGATCAGCTCTTTCTTTTTCTCATTTTTTATTTAATTTACGTGATTTTATGACAGTTTCGTCAGGGGTGACACGGATGGTTTTTTCACGGTCATAGGTTACAAAACCAGGGGCTGTTCCAGTTGGCTTGTGCAATTTTTTAGCGTCTAGAACATCCACTTGAACCAGGTTGGAGCGACGAGCTTTGCTGAAATACGCAGCTAATTCGCCAGCAAAAGTGATTGTTTCATCAGAAGGGTCAGGATTTCCTGTAATCAAAACATGGCTCCCAGGAATGTCTTTAACGTGAAACCACAAATCTCCGCGACGCGCCAGTTTAAAGCTGACCTGCTCGTTTTGCAAATTGTTTTTTCCGACTAAAATAATGGTGCCGTCAGCAGCTTGATACTTTTCAGGTGGAAGCATTTTTTGCTTTTTATTGCGGTATTTTTGCTTGATATAGCCGGTTTGAATGAGTTCTTCGCGAATATCTGCAATTTCAGGGACATCAGCGTTTTCCAAATTAGATTCGACTGATTCAAGGTAGTGAATGGTTTGCTTGGTGTTGGCAATTTGTTCGCCTAAAAATTTGACAGCTTGCTTCAATTTTTGATACCGGTGGAAGTAACGCTGGGCGTTTTGAGCAGGTGTCAAGGCAGGATTTAAAGCAATTTCTAAAGGCTCGTTTGTATAATAATTTTCTAATGTTACACTTATTTTATCATTCGGAACTTGATTTAAGAAAGTGTTCAATAATTCCCCTTTTTGGCGGAAAATTTCGGCATTGTCAGTTGCTGCCAATTCACGTTCTTGTTTTTTAAGTTTGTCACGATTTTTCTTGAGCTCATTTTGAATTTTTTTGATGACAGAAGCAGCGACCTGTTTCACCCGATCACGTTCAGCTTTGTCCGCATAGTAGTGATCAAGCATTTCTGACAAAGTGTCGAAACTTACGAAATCATCAGCCAATTTGATGCTCGAAAAAGTGTCGTTAGGGTAAATTGACGGCAAAAGCGTCAGCAATTTCTCTCTAAATTCACTGACGGAAAGTCCAGTCAAGGCCATTTTCGAATCGCGCCCAATGCCTTGAAATTTTTGCTGCAGTTGCTCAGTTTGGAGTGCCTCAAAAATCTGTTCATCTGTTGCTAAGAAAGGGTTGAGCGCTGAGTTTTCAGGAGGTGCAAGATAAGTCGAACCAGGTAAAATCGTTCGATATTGATTTTGGGAAAAACCGATATGCTTGATAGATTCAACAATTTTTTGCGATGTTTTTTCGAGCAAAATGATGTTGCTATGCTTGCCCATAATTTCGGCAATCAGTGCGATTTTCAAGCGATCACCAATTTCATCTTTGGTAGAAATATGGAAAATAATTTGCCGGTCGTTACCAACTTGTTCGATTTGCTCAATAAAAGCACCGGACAAATATTTTCGTAAAATCATCACAAAATTATTAGGATTTTGTGGATTTTGAAAATCAGTTTGGGTCAATTGAACCCGACCAAAAACAGGATGAGCAGACAATAAAAGCTTTTGCGATTTCCCCGCAGCCCGCACCGTTAACACAAGTTCTTGATCGAAAGGTTGATTGATTTTTTGAATACGTCCACCAACAAGCGACTGCAATTCAGTCGTCATGTGATGTAAAAAAATACCATCAAAGGACATTTTGTGCCTCTTTTCATTTTGAAAGTTACTGACCTTTGCGTCAGTAAATATAAGAAAATTTTAAAATAATTCTAAGCTCATTTTACCAAAAAAAAGCAAATATTTCCTACATTTTCAAATCAAAAAAGCTGATAAAATTTACGTCAGCAAAAAAGATGAGAGAAAATGCTGACGGATTTGAAAAAATCATTTTCGTCAGTAAAAAAGGCGGCGATTAGAATTTATAAATCGGCTTTTGCCTGCAAAAAATGGTAAAATAGTAAAATAAGAAACAGAAAATATACGAGCAGGCTCTAAAAGAGAAAACATAGGAAATTTAAATGAGTAAAATAATCACAGTTTTTCAGCGAATTTTGCGTCTTGTGATGCTGATTGTTGCCATTGCAATGCTTGGTGGGGCAGCATTTTTGATTGGCATCCACCAAAGTAATAAATATCTAGCGAAAACACCTGTTTCGGCGCAAATCATCCGTGGCGATGACGTTAAAGCCATTCATGCAGTCAAATATGAATTTGAAGGTAAAACTCACAAGCGGCGTCCCCTTGACGTTTATTTTCGAAAATTAGGTCAAGAAGGCGAAAAACTTACAGTTTATGTCGTCAATGCGCATCCTAATCGCGTTTTTATTTCCGAGAAGGGAGACGCTCTTATTGAGTCTGCCGCCTTGATTGGTGGTTGGAGTCTTGTTTTGCTTCTCATTTTATTTGGCGAACATCAACTTTTACGGCGAATGAAAATCCTGGAGCAAAGCGCTCAAAAATAACCTAAAAATCAGCTATTCAAAAGGAATGGCTGATTTTTTTTGCTCAAAAAAGATAATCACTGAAATCATCAGAATATCTGAAATAGTCAGCAAAGGTCAAGGAAAATATAAATAATTTTATGAAACTTTACAAAAAGATAGTGTATAAATGAAGTATGTAATGGATTACAAAAATAGACGAAACAACGTGACTGATCAGCACGGCACTTTCTGGAATAGAAAATTTGGAGGAAACGAAAAAATGGAAATTCAGAACCAACAAAAAAAACTTAAAAAAATGTATCCAACCAAACGGAAATTTTTATACGCTGGTATGTCAGGTGCACTGCTCATGACAAGCACCCTCTTGCCAACAGCTTTTAGCATCATGTCACTCCCGATTACGGCCAAAGCCGCAGTGCTGGAGGTCGATGCTTTGACAAATGTAAGTTCAAGCAATAGCAGTAATACCAGCCCACTCAATCGATGGAATAGTCAAGCAGGCACTCAAAACGTCAACTTCACCATCTCGGGAAATGGCGTCACAAGTGTTACGGTCAACCCAACACCACGTTATGTGGTCTTAACCGTCCCTCAAGAACTTCGTGGTTATGTTTCGCCTACAGCAGCAAGCGCTGTGACCTCAAATATCACTGTTGACCTCAATCAAGTCGCACTCCTTACGACACTTGTCCAAGCAGGGAACACCTTTTTGAGTGGCGTTGCGGGACTAGGTAATAACCTCACAGGGCTCGACTTAAATCCAGTTATTCAACAACTTAACCTCCTTCAAAGTGTTCAAAATATTGGTGGTGCCAACCTCAATGTTCCAACTACCATGACGAGTGATGGAGCTTTAATTAGTGGCCAACTTGACGGGGAAATCGGTAGAGTTGCTTCCGCTAATTTGATTGATATTCTAAACAATCTTAAGAACGCCGTCAATGCCTTGCAGTTGACGGGTTTAAGTGCTCCCTTGAATCCCGCTTTGGACACCCTTAAAGGGCCGCTAAATGCAGCAATTGATGAGCTATTAACCCCTTTAACAGCAGGCACAGGAGAAATTGTTAATCAGCTTGCTCAGGCCTCAGTGCTGGGAGATACAACTGCCAGCATTCCAACGCAGATTGATGTTCCTACAAGCCTTCAAGGAGATGTTGACGCCCGTTTTGCAGGCTCAGTCGTTCAAACTTCCCTCCTTGATGTTAACCTCTTTAGTAATGCAAATGGTGTTTCTTATGTTTACTTAGCTGCTGCCTCACCTACCCTCGTTGCTCCGACAGAAAATCTGACTGCGACGACCTCGGCTGTCGGTGCAGCCGACGCAACAGCCACACTCCCTACAACATTAACAAATAGCGAAGGGGTCAATGTTCCCGTGAACGCAGTGATTACCAACACTGGCGGAACACCCGTAACGAATGGTCAATTAGCTGCGGGCACTTACACCGTCACGTATTCTGCCACAGGATATGATCCAGTGACCCAAACCCTTGTCGTCACTGACCCAGCAGATACTACGCGACCAGATGCCCCCCTTGTCACTTCTATCACTGGAAATTCGCAAACTGGCTATACCATTATAGGCACGGCAGAACCCAACTCAACGGTTATCGTTGAAAATGCCACAGAAAGCACCGTAGGAACAACCACGACTAGTTCTACAGGGGACTATACGGTTAACCTTCCTGGCTCAGTTGGACCAGATGCTCGCTTGCTCCTTATAGCAATAGATGCATCAGGAAATAGAAGCGCATCAACACAAGCGCGTACCCCGGTCGATCCGACGCTCGTCACTCCAACGGGAATTTTGACTGCTATGACTTCAGCGACAGGTGCCTCCGATGCGAACGCCACCCTTCCTACAACTTTAAAAAATAGTGATGGTGACGATGTTCCAGTCACAGCAGTGATTACTAACACCAGCGGAACACCCGTAACAAATGGTCAATTAGCTGCGGGCACTTACAGCGTCACCTATTCCGCAACAGGATACGATTCAGTGACTCAAACGCTTGTTGTCTCTGATGGAGTAGATACGACTGCACCAGCAGCACCCGTGGTTGATTCAGTGACAGGTAATTCTCAAACAAGCTACACCGTTACAGGTACAGCAGAGCCTAATTCTAGCATCATGATTAGGGACACCGCAGGAAATACCGTGGGAACGACAACAACTAGTCCCGCAGGAGACTTCACGGTTACCCTTCCAGGTTCAGTTGGACCGAATGCCGATTTGTTAGTCACAGCGACTGATGTGGCAAGTAATGCTAGTAATGCCACACCAATCAAAACTCCAGCCGATGTTACTCTCATTGCTCCAACAGGTGTTCTGACTGCGACGACCTCAGCGGTTGGCGCGGCCGACGCAACAGCTACTCTGACTACAACGTTGAAAAATAGTGAGGGTGCTGATGTTCCCGTTACTGCAGCGATTACCAATGCAATGGGTGAGACTCTAACAAATGGTCAATTAGCTGCGGGTACTTACCTAGTGACCTACATGGCGGCAGGCTATGGTGACGTTGTCCAACTTCTGGTTGTTTCTGATGGAGTAGATACAACTGCACCAGCAGCACCTGTAGTTGATTCAGTGACAGGTAATTCTCAAGCAGGTTATATCGTTACAGGTACAGCAGAACCTAACTCTAGCATCGCAATTAAGGACACCGCAGGAAATACCATGGGAACGACAACAACTAGTCCCGCAGGAGACTTCACGGTTACCCTTCCAGGTTCAGTTGGACCGAATGCTGACCTGTTAGTCACAGCGACTGATGCGGCAAGCAATGCTAGTGACGCCACACCAATCACAACCCCAGCCAACCCTGGTGATACCACTGCACCAGATGCACCAGTAATCACAAAAGTTACGGGTACTTCACAGGCTGGTTATACTATCACCGGAACTGCGGAAGCTAATTCAACAATTAAACTGTATGACAAGTCCAATAAGCTGCTAGGAACAGCCAAAGCTGATGGAAATGGCGCCTTCACGATAAACTTAGCAAAAGGAAGTATTGGAGCGAAGCAAGAATTTACTGCCATTGCTATTGATGCTGCAAATAATGAAAGTCAACCAACTTCAGCGATGACCCCTGCTGATACAACCTCAACTGGTGGACAAAATAATACTCCAGACACCACGGCACCAAACCCACCGACAGTGGATCATATTGGTGGAAATGGTGATACGGGCTACACAGTAGGTGGTACTGGTGAATCAGGTGCAACGATCACAATCCGTAATCCAGCAACAGGGCAAGTTCTGGGAACAACAACGGTTGGAGCAGATGGTACTTACACAGTTAAACTTCCAGCAGAAGCAGAAAATGCTACGACTTTATCTGCAACTGCAACAGATGCAGCAGGAAACGAAAGTACAGCTACGTTATTTAAACTTCCAAGCAAAGCCACAGGTATGAGCCCGATGAGCAACTCATATAATAGCGGTACTATGGCTGCAATGAAATCAACGAAGAGCTTACCTATGACAGGAGAAGCAAGTACAAGTTGGTTGGTAGCTCTTGGAGCAATATTCACAGCGATGGTTGGTTCACTCTTCTTTTGGAAAAATAAGAGTAAAAAGGAGGAGGAAAAATAAATCAATGACTTAAAAGCACCCCAAATTTCAGGCTAACTATTGCTATAAATCTAAAGAATACGATATAATAGTAGAGTCAAAGTCAATCCAACTTTGACTGCTTCGAAATTCTTTTCAAGTTACAAAAAGCAAGCAAGTTACTAGAAGGACTTGCTTGCTTATTTTATTTAAAATTAGCTGGAATTTTTTAGATAATAAAATGCAAAAAAATCGTTTGAGTTTAATAATGCTTGTTTTTTTGTTATAATAGTTTAGTAAATATCTAAGTATTTTACAAAAGATAAGCTTCACAAAGATACAAGGTAGTTTTAAGAAGAAACCAGTTTGATGAGATCGTAACTGATCGATAACAGGAGGAAATCAATTGTCTAAGAAAGTATCAGTAAAAGTAGTCAAAAATAGTAAACAACAAAAGGAGAGAAATACACTCCTTGCCGACACTTTTGAAAATCGGTGGCTCCAGAATGAATGGAAACACAAATTTAAGACATTGACCTCTGAACATAGAAAATAATCAAAAAAACACCAATTTTTGGTGTTTTTTCATTTTAGCATAGGAAAAACTATGTAATTAAAAGATTAAGATTGGTGTTTTGTGCTATAAATAGATGAAAGCTTTTACTGGAAAGATGACGTTAAAGCTTCTGATCATTTTATCTTTTCTATTAGGTTTGCAAATTTTACTGTCTAATCTAGCTAGTGGTAACCATATCTTTAGGATATTAGTACCGTCTTTATTCCAAACGTCTTGATTGGTCTGGTTGCTGGTCCTCTAGGAGTAGCTGTAATCTTACCTTTTGCTGATATTGATTGGCTTATTGTGCTTGGCCAGTCACTGCGATTATGCTTGTTGTCTAAAAATTACAATCTATTAAATCAATCGATACACTTATGAGTGTTTAATAATATAAAAGAAAAATATCTCCTGTTTAAGAGGTGTTTTTCTTTTTTTACAACAAAAACGAAAAAAATAACAAAAAAATTAAATAAAAATGATAATTTGTATTGACATTGATTGTTTGTTTTAATATAATAAATTTATAAATGAGAAACAAATAATAAAAAAGAATGGAAGTAAAAGCTATGATTAAATTGTTTTCTTCGACAAACTGTGTCTCAAGTAAAAAAATGAAGCAATGGTTAATGGCAAACAAATTAGAATTTAAAGAAATAAACATATTAGAAAATAGTCTACAAAGAGATGATATTATGAGAATACTCTCATTAACCGAACTTGGAGCGGAAGAAATTATTTCCAAACGAAGTAATATTTATAAGGAATTATCACAAACAATTGAGTTTGATGAATTAACAACGAATCAACTGGTTGATTTAATCATTAAAAACCATCGTATGCTTCGTCGCCCCCTGCTTGTTGATGATTATCGACTTCAGGTAGGTTACAATGAAGATGATATTCGTAAATTTTTACCTCGTGCTGTTCGTAAAGTTGAACTCATTACAGCAATTGAGAATGTACGCTCGTGGGATACAGAAGTTCAGGCCTTATTGGGATAAAAAACAACTTTTTGATGCATTCGCTCTTCTCTAAAACGATAATTTGATTTTTCTTTGATAAAAAGTTACAATTTTAATAAGGTTTCATATAATCTATACAATACAAAAGTAATTTTTCAATGAAGATAGAATCATTGTCAAAATAAAGGGGAAAAATAATGAAAATAATCATTGCTGGTGCAGGAGCGATGGGAAGTCGTTTTGGCTTGATGCTTCATCAAGCAGGAAACGAGGTAACGCTTGTAGATGGCTGGCAAGATCATGTCAAAGCAATCAAAGAAAATGGTTTGAAAGCAAATTTCAACGGAGAAGAAGTGACTGCTCATCTAGCAATTGAATGGCAACAAGAGCTTTCAAGCTTGAAGACTGAAACAGAGCTAGTTGTTTTATTTACAAAAGCGATGCAACTGGATCAGATGCTTCAGGATATCCAACCGGTTCTTTCCGAAAATACAAAAGTTTTATGTCTTTTGAATGGTATTGGTCATGAAGATATCATCGCAAGTTATGTTCCAGAACAAAATATTTTTATTGGAAATACAATGTGGACAGCTGGAATTGAAGGGCCTGGACGCGTCAAATTATTTGGCGAAGGGTCTGTTGAGTTACAAAATTTTGCAAAAGGTCAAGAAGAGGCGGCTATTGAATTGGCAAAAATTTTGTCTCAAGCTGGCTTGAACGCTAAATACTCTGATAATATTCTTTATTCTATTTATCGTAAAGCCTGTGTCAATGGGACTATGAATGGTCTGTGTACAATTTTAGATACTAACATGGCCGGCTTTGGGGCAACTAAGTTTGCCGACGAAATGGTTACAAAAATTGTGAACGAATTTGCTGAGATTGCAGCTCAAGAAGAGGTATTTCTTGATGTTGAAGAGGTCATAGCCCATATTGAAACTTGTTTTGATCCAGAACTTATAGGTCTGCACTATCCTTCAATGTATCAAGATCTAATCAAACACAATCGACTTACAGAGATTGACTATATCAATGGTGCAGTTTCTCGTAAAGGAAAAAAATATCACGTTCCTACACCTTACTGTGATTTTCTTACACAGCTTATTCATTCTAAAGAAGAGATTTTACACGCTCAATAATTATTAAATTAAAAAAGCACCGTTATTTAACGATGCTTTTTTAATCCTGTAAAAGAGTGACGGATTGCCCTTGATTTTTTAGAGTTTGAATGTGGAGTTTCCCCCAATCACAAAGACTATCCATGATTGTACTTAGACTTTCTCCATATTCACTAAGTGAATATTCGACGCGTGGCGGAACTTCATTATAGGATTTTCGGGTTACGATGTGAGCAGATTCTAATTCTTTGAGTTGCTGAGTCAGCATTTTTTGGCTAATTCCAGAAATTTGTCTCTTTAATTCACCTGGGCGAACGGCTCCATGTCGCAAATTACACAAGATAATGGGTTTCCATTTGCCACCGATGACCTCCATGGTGGCTTCGACAGCAATATTATAAATTTTTTCTGACATTTTTATTCCTATTTTTTCTTTATTTTAAGCTAATAGACACTTTTTGGTAGGTATAGCACTAAAAAGTAGGTACTATGCAAATCGTTTTATTTATTATACAATAATTTTCGTTGAAAAAATAGACCAAAAGGTCAATATAAAATCATAAAGGAAGAAAATGAAGAAAAAAATATCACCTCATTTAACATTGCTCGCTCTTGCAATTAATGCATTTGCGATTGGTTCTACAGAATTTATAAGTGTTGGCTTGATGCCAATGATTATCACACAATTTCATGTGACATTGGCTCAGGCTGGCTTGACAGTTTCTCTTTATGCTTTAGGGGTAACAATTGGTGCGCCTTTACTCACTGTTTTTACAGGAAGATGGAATCGGCGCACTTTGATGATTGCCATTATGAGCTTGTTCATTATTGGGAATTTATTTACAGCATTTTCACCGACTTTCACCATTTTGCTTTTAGGGCGCGTGATTGCTGCTTTGGCGCATGGGATATTTATGTCAGTTTCAACGGTGATTGCTGCAAACGTGGTTCGTCCAGAAAAGCGTGCCTCAGCAATTGCTATGATGTTCATGGGATTGACTGTTGCAACGATTGTAGGCGTTCCTTTAGGGACATTTATTGGGCAACAAAGTCGTTGGAATAGCGCCTTTATTTTTATCGCCTTAATTGGTTTGTTAGGCTTGGTTTTCAGTGCTTTACTTATTCCTCGTCATTTGGAAATTCCTGGTCGTGTGGATTTGCTTGGTTTTAAACGAATTTTCTCTAATAAATCAATAGTTGTTTCATTTGTAATCACGGCCTTAGGTTATGGGAGCACTTTTGCTGCGTACACTTATTTATCTCCCATTTTAGAGCATGAATTTGGCTTCTCGGAACAGGCAATTGTTTTTATTTTGCTCGGGTATGGTCTAACGGTTGCTCTTGGAAATAGTTTAGGTGGCTATTGGGCTAATAGGAGTGTATTGAAAAGTTTAATTAAAATGTTTGCTGCTCTAGCTTTCGCCTTGCTTTTTATGACGCTTGCAATTTTTAATGGTAATATGTGGCTTGGACTAATTTCTGTCTTGGTCTTGGGATTCTTTGCTTTTATGAATGTTCCAGGTCTGCAGCTTTATGTTGTTCAATTGGCCGAAAAAGAAGCGCCCAAAGATATTGCTCTCACCTCAGCTTTTAATATTTCGGCCTTTAATGTTGGGATAGCCTTTGGATCACTGGTCGGCGCGCAAGTGACTCAACGAATAGGGGTCAATTTGACCCCAGTTTCTGGGATGATCATTGCCCTTTTAGCTATGTTTTTAGCTTTAGGCGCAAGTAAAAAAGAAAAAAGAAGTAAGAAGTAAGGGTTGAGCGAAAAAATGAGTGATTTTTAAAAAATAACTGAGGGTTTTAAAAGAATCAGAAATTTTGTAAAACGAGCTAAAAAATAGGATGTATTGTCATCCTATTTTTTGACTTTCAAAGTCAATAAGATATCGTCGTAAGACAGAGAATGAAATGGAATATGGATTAAGGAAAAATATGGCTAAAAATGGTAGAATAGAGAAGTATCTGGCTCTTTTGCTTGATTTTTAGACTAGCTAGAATTGAGAAGAAGGGTTTGGAAGTTGGTTAATTTATTCGGACATTAAAATTTTGGGAGAAAAGCCCAGAGTTTTTAGAGTTGTTCATTTTAAAGAAGATTTAAAGGGCTGCAAGTATTATTGCAGCAGGATTAAGGAGTAGAGATGGTTATTCAATGGTTGAATGTACTGGATGTTGACTTCTTGAAAAAATTGGATTTGAAAATAGATAGAATTTGTAGTTTGATTAGCTCAAAGTCCTTGCAAAATAGGGCTTTTTCTTTTTCAGAAAATTCAAAGCGAATAATTTTTAATTATCTTAGAAAAGATAGAAAAACAACCTTATTGAGCAATAATAAGCAATAAAAATCATATTTTGCCCAAAAATTGGCCCAATTTAATTTATATCAAAATATTTGAATAGTACCTATCATTAATAACACTTTTTTGAATGGTTGCATGGCAAAGATTTTGCTATAATATAACTATTGTTAAAACAACTATTAATTTATTATGATAGAGGAGACGGAATGGAGCAAGGATGTTTTTATATTAAAATACACGGTGATGATAAGCAGTTAAAAATAAACGATGCCTTAAAGCAAGAACTACTTAATGCTTTTAAAAACGAAAAAATGATTAGAGATGACCTGTTTTTATTTCCAACAATAAACTTTGCAATGGCATTATTAGACGATATTGAGAGTTCCTATTTTGGGAAAAGATTTGTTCCTTGTGCGATTCTAACTCGTTCTTTACTGGATGCAACTATGTCTCTAATCTACTTTCTCCAAGTTCCTAGTTCTGATTACGATTCCTTTTTTAAGGAGTATTTCAAAACTGGGGAATTAACGAAAGCACCAGATAAAAAAGGCATACGATGGCGGTTAACAGGTAAAGAACTCTGTGAAGTTTACAAGAATAAAGTCGGTTATGATGTGAACGAACCATATAAGAATCTTTCCAAATATGTTCATCCCACCTTAAGACATTTCTATTCAATGTATCAAGATTTAGATGATGGTGCTTTTGGGTTAACGATGTATGGTTCAAAAACAGAATTTATTGAAGAGCAATATTTAGAATTACATCAACTGATTTATTCATGTATTGATGTATTTATTCTGGTATTAAGACAAAGAGGGAAAATGTTTCAAGAAAAAGAAAATATACCTCTTAAAAACAAAGCAAATATTTGACAAAGAACAGGACGATGACTAAAATTGAACAGCACAGCACAGCAGGTAGATACTACCTCTTTTTACCATACGCAAAAAATACTTCCAACAGGATTCTTGGAGGTGTTTTATAATGCCTAAAATTCCCTTTGATGACCGCCCTCATAAAAATGAAAAACAAGAATCCATCGACTTTGTAAAGTCCCTCATTGAACAAGCGAGAACTGATGCTCGTGACTCTGATATTCCAAAACTTGAAAAATTGATTCAACTTCTTAACTCGAAAAAATATGGCTTAGTCTGGGAAGAACACGCCGAGTTAGTTGAGGAAGAAATGAAAACGAAAATTCCTGTTTTTGTCGAAGATCAAGGCAAGAAAATCAACGATAATCCAGATTCGGAAGATTTTAATTTTCTTTTAGAGGGAGATAATCTGCACAGCTTGCATCTTTTGGAAAAAACACATCTTGGGAAGATTGATGTAATTTATATTGACCCACCTTATAATACAGGAACTAAAGAAGGAGCATTTCGATATAATGACAAATTGATACTTAACGATGATTCTTATATTCACTCAAAATGGCTTAGCTTTATAAATGTTCGCTTAAAAATTGCTGAAAGATTGCTTACAAATGATGGGGTTCTATTTCTTCATATTGATGAAAATGAATACGCACAAATCAAGTTATTATTAGATGAGTTATTTGGAGAAGATGCCTTTGTAGAAAACTTGATTTGGAATAAGCGCGTCCCTAAAAATGATAAAGGAATCGGTGCAATTCATGAGTATATTTTAGTGTATAGCAAAAACAAAAAGAATGAGTTTTTAGTTGAAAAAGAGGGATTAGAAGAAATTTTTTCTTTAGTAGAAAATGCAAAAAAATCAGGGAAAACACCACTTGAATCACAGAATATGTTAAAGCAGTATTATCGTGAGAATGAATTTCCAAGAGCTATTACACTATATAATAATGTAGACAATAATTATAAGATATTTGGAAAAATTAATATGTCATGGCCAAATGCAAATACTTTTGGACCTAGATATGATGTTTTGCATCCTAAAACTAAAAATCCAGTTAAAGTTCCAGATAGAGGTTGGAGATGGCGTTATGAAACATTGAAAGATGCCTTGAATGGAGATTTTCAAGAATTGGAGGATGGAGGATATTTAAAAGGTAGGATTTGGTATGCAAAAGATGAAAAAACTCAAATATCTAGTATCAATTATCTAGAGGATACCAACAGAATGCTTCTGAGGTCTATTATTTCTTTGAAATCTGACGGTTCACTTGAGTTAGAGAAATTAGGATTTAGAAAAAATGATTTTGCATATGCTAAACCAGTCAGCTTGGCTAAAGAGTTGTTAGAATCAATTACTTTTAGTAATAAAAATGCGATTATTTTAGATTTTTTTGCAGGTTCTGGAACGACTGGACAAGCTGTAGCAGAACTCAACAATGAAGATGGCGGAAATCGTAAATTTATTCTTGCAACAAATAATGAAAATAATATTGCCGAGGAAGTAACTTATGAACGGATGAAACGTGTTTCTTCGGGTACTGAAAAATATGAAGCAAAACCAATGAATTTGAAATATCTCAAAACTGATTTTGTAATCAAAGAAAAATTCCCTAATGTTTCACTCGAATATGAGCTTTTAAGATATATCACACCACTTGTGGAACTTGAATTTACAGTTGACATTGTTAATCCTAAAGTTCAAATTGTGATTACAGATGGACAGCTTGAAAGTTTGATTGAAAATAATGAGCTGGTAGCTTATTCAACTTTGTTCATGCACCCCGATATTTTCCGAGATGCAGAACAAAATCAAGTCTTGTCGGACTTACAAATCAAAGTGCAAGAAATTCCTAATTACTTCTTTGGAATGGAGTTGTGGAGTAAATGATTAAAATTTTCAGCAATGAAACAGAATGGGATATTTTTAAAAACGTACTACAGTCAGAAGGGTTATATGCAAAATCCAAAAAAGAACGAAAACTACTTGATGAAATAACAAAAGCAATTTGGACTGATAATACAAGTACAAGACCTGATTTTATTTCTGATGATTTCATGATTGAGATGTTCGAAATTGATGATATAGTCACTTCTAAGAAGGGAAAAAATAATCCTCAACGTAAGGCAGATGCTAGAGCATTACGGGATGTAGAAAGCTGGATGAGTAATTTTCCAAAGGGCACATTTCATGAAGATTTAATGATTATTGCGCACGGGGATACAAGGTATAACCCTGAAACTGATACTTTTACGCCAGATAATTCTGTTAGCCATCATAACTATGGAGCATATTTGAACAATTTCACTCGAATCTGTAACAAACATTTGGTTAGTGTAGAAGCTTATAGAAAGAACTATCCTAACAAAAAACTTGGATTCTTAATTGTCGATGATTCAACGATGTATTTATCAAAACTAAGAGTTCAAGGTAGAGATATTTTTTTAAGTCTTCCCTTTTTTGATAAAAACTTTATGAAGTCATTTATAAAATCTGACGTTGACTTTGTTGTTTGGGCTTTTAACAATAAATACATGTACACAGAAGAAAACTCAAAGGCACCTGCGCCTTTGCTACCGAATGTAGCTTTAATTAATAAATATAATTACTACAACAAATATTCAAAAAAATTTGATATAAAATCAATGATTTCATTAGAAGAGTGAGGAATCTAAATGATTAATTTAAAATATTTCCAACAAGATGTGGTAGATAAACTTCTTGCCTTTATAGCACCTGAATATGGCGTAAATAACCTAACCATCAAAGCACCAACTGGAGCAGGGAAAACTATCATGCTTTTATCGTGGATTGATGAATATATTCGTTCAACGGCTGATAATGTTGCTTTTGTGTGGTTTACACCAGGTGCTGGCGAATTAGAGGAACAGTCACAAGATAAAGCCAATAATTTTTCAAGCATTAAAGCACAATCTGTTGATGATGCGCTATTAAATGGATTTGAACGAGGTTCTGCTACATTTATCAACTATGAGCGAGTTGTCGGAAAGAAATCAAAAGCAATGCTGACAGATAGTGAGCGTGATAATCTTGTCGATAAGATTGATAAAGCCGTTCAAAATAATCGTCATTTCATCGTGATTATTGATGAAGCACACCGAAATGATACCTCAAAGGCACGTGAAATTATATCCCGATTTAATGCTTCTAAAACGGTACGTGTATCGGCAACGATAGATGATCCGAATACACCTGATACCGTTGAATTTTATCAAGTAGAGGAAGAGGCTGTTATTGCATCAGGTTTGATTACTCGTGCTGTCGTTGTTAATGAAGAAATAGACATCAAACTTGATGGTAAAGATGAATTTGCGATTTTATTTGATGCTGCGGAGAAAAAGCGACAAGCGATTGTAAAAAGTTATTCAGAAAATGGTGTCATTGGTGTAAATCCTTTGGTACTTGTCCAGCTTCCAGATGAATCAACACCTGATTTATCTCTACGCATTGAGCAGCATCTTCAAGAAAAAATGCAAAAAACTTATGAAGATGGAAAACTCGGTATTTGGCTTTCAGAGCAAAAGCGCAATGTCATTGATGTTTCAAAGCTAGATAACAAAGTTGAATATTTGATTATCAAACAAGCGATTGCAACAGGTTGGGATGCCCCACGAGCAAAAATTCTTATTAAAATACGTGAGAATATGGGTGAACAGTTTACAATTCAAACGCTTGGACGGATTCGCCGTATGCCTCAACCTTGGCGTGGGCATTATGATATAGATGTTCTGGATAATGCTTATCTTTATACTTTCGACACAGATTTCTTAAATGGCGCATTTGCACAAGGTGGAGCAGTTGCACCAACTCCTTTGCTTGATCTCAAAGATAAAGCAAAAAGTTTAAAATTGACTTCTGAGCGTGTGCTTCAATATGATGCGGTATTAAACGAAAAATTGATTTTGAATAATGTATATGATGGACTAAAGAAACGTTTAAACTTTACAGAAGATTTAGATGCAAACTATCTCATCTTAAAAAATCAAGGCTATACCATGGGCGATGAAATTGTTACAACTTTTAAGCAAGGGCGCTTTGATACACTTGAACACGTTGATAAATTGCAAGACCGTGAACGATATATAAAAGCTGATTATCAAGATAACCGTATTGATTTGCTTCATGCGTTCCATGAACTCGACCGTGTGTTACATCTGCCTGTTTCAAAAATTGAAGCAATGCTTAGAATTTTCTTCTTGTTTGGCGATAATCGAAGAAAAAATACCATTACCAAAATGTCAGCGAATGAATGGACGGCATTTATCTTAAATAACTGGCGAGAACTGCGAGAAGAATTTAGAAAAACGGATGTTGCGCAATCTGTTCAGGGAAGTTTTGATTTGAATAATATTCAGAAAAATGATTTTACTATTCCATTGATTGAGCGTTATACTTATAATCCCAAACTAGCAGATGCAAAAATTGTTGAAACAAGTGCTTATGAAAAATATACAACTGCATCTATTGCTGTTCGTCCAAGTATTGTTGAACGCTTGATGGAACGATGGCTTGAAGAACATTTTGAAAATGTTGATTTTGTTTATAAAAATGGAGATAAGGGCACGCAATACTTTTCGCTTGTTTATACTACAAATGGTGGTGCTTCTCATTTCTATCCTGACTTCATTGTTCAAATGAAAAACGGAGATATTTATATCATTGAAACGAAAGGTGGAGAAAATAATAAAGGACAAGATAAGAATATTGACCCTTATGCAACTGCAAAATATGAAGCATTAAAAAAATATGCTTCAGAATATAATTGCAGATGGGCATTTGTTCGTGATGTGAATGAAGAACTATTTTATCTTAATGATGGTGAATGGGAAGATGAGATGGTAGCTGATAAATGGAAACCTGTTGCCGAATTGTTTGGTATGTAAAATGGCAAAGAAAGTTGAATTTCAAAATACAAGTCAATTTATTTTTAGATTAACCTCTGAAAGATTAAGGAAGAAAAAGGAGAAATTAAATTCTGAAAGATTAAAAAATAAAGAAAAGAAATTGACAGACTATAATATTGCTGGATTTAGTTCAAAGAAAAACTATGATGATGCTGAAAGTTATCAGAGAGAGTATGACATAAATGTTATTTCAAAAATCATGGTTAATGACCAAAAGGATAAAAAAACAAAGTATCTAATACCTGCGAAATACTACACGCAATTAGCAAATGTTTTAGAGTTTTCTAGCATTCACGAAATGCTATGGGGAAGCGAAGAAGAAATTAAACAATATTTAGAAGATATGTTTTTCCAAATATTCCAAGATGGCATTAACAGTAACAACATTATCATAAAGACTTCTTTCACGGATTTAGCCTATAATTTGAATGAAGTAGTCACTGATGTACCCCAGTTTATTTATAATAATATTAAGAAAGAACTGAATGATGAATTTTTAGACTTCACAAAAGCAATTAATGTAACAAATCTTATATTCCAAATAGCTGAAACAAATGAATGGATTTTTGATGAAAGAACATCAAAAGTCCTAGATGGAACAGAATTCAATGAATATCTTGGTTTTAAAAAATTAAATGATGCCTTAGAAAATTTCTCTGAAAAAAAAATTGTTCCTTTACTAAAAATTGAGCTTATTAAGTTATTGTAAGTAAATATTTTTTCATGACCTGTCTTAATTGGCAGGTTTTTTCGCATCTGTTCAAAAAATAGGTGCTTTTTTTATTTTTTTAGAAACACTTTTGCACAGATTTAGCAACTGATGAAAATTTAATAGAATAAATCTATCGAAGCGCTTCGGTAGATGCAATGAGGTTGCGAACTCTACCATAAAATATTGATGTAGCTAGTCGCAAATGGTTACTGGAGGGAATTTATGTTGCTAGGACAAACAAAATTATCTGAAGTTGTTATTTCAAATGTTGTAGTACCCAAAACTGCGACGATTCAAGCGGTCAGTAAGTCACCACGTTACGCTGAATCAGGTGAACCAATCCAAGGCTCTGTGGCTAAAATCTCTTGTCAATTCATTGATTCAGATTTGGCAAAAATCATTCAAAAATCTGGCGCAGACATTTCAGAGCTAAAGACATACCCGCTTGAATTGATTGGCAGTGAACAAGATTTGATTGAACTTTCAGCCAGTGATTTAGTTGGATCAGAAATCTTATTGAAAGATGCAAAGGTCATGTTGAAGTGGGAACAAGGGCAAGGAAGAAATGCCGGAGGTTGGCGTAGTCTGAAATTAGTATTAGACATCAGCGAAAAAGAAAGTGAAGGTAAGTAAGATGAACAAAAAAGAACTAAGTGTTTGGGCATATTTGAATGAAATTGAATACTGCTTGAAAGATGATACTTATAACAAAAAACGTGCTTTAGATTTAATTTCTATTGCTAGGGACATCCTAACTGGAAAGATGAAAGGAGAGTTTGACGACTGTGAAGATTGAAAAGTTTGTTGAATGGTTTACTCGATTGCCTCCAATGTGGGGCTTTTCGAGCAAATTGACTGTTGATAAGAATCAAGCTCAAATTTCATACAAAAAGAAACAATGTTATCTACTTGTTTTAAAAATTTGGATTGTCCTTACCATTTTGATAATGATTTGGTGCAATTCCATAAATATTCTACTTAGCATTTCACAAGGAAAACTAATTTTTGATAAATTCCCTCTTATGGTGATGTTGACAGTTCTCATTTTAGGAATACTTGTAACTTTATTATGGAACTTCTTTCATTCCCGATTTTCTCCAATTGAGAAATGGAAATTAGAATCGCTTTTGAGAAATTTTACAGAAGAAGCCAATATATTAACACAACATGATGATTCATTTAATTTTACTAAATCTGTTAAATGGATTTATTCGGCATCAGAACAAAAAATCACAATAACTCTAAAAACTGGCGGGCATGTTCATTTTGAAATGGAAAAAGATATTGCACGTAGATTACTAGGTTTCTTGATGAAAGAAACGAATGATGTTTGGATTCTAGAAGACAATAGCATAAAAAGTGGTTCAATTAAAATGGTATTTTCTCATCATGCGGATGAACGAATAGCAATTGATGATTTAAGGAAACTCAAAAAATCTAATATGGTTTATATCCCACTAACGACACAACTTTCATGGGATATTAAGAAGCAACCGCAGATAGGTATTTTCGGTAAAACTGGTAGCGGAAAAACCAGCTTAATAAAATCTATCATTATTTCTTTTATGGCGAATGACAATAACAATAAACTCATGCTCATAGATGGAAAAGCATCTTTTCTAGCACAATCAGGAAAATTTGCAAAAATCCCCACCGCCACTACTGCAGAGGCTTGCTTAAAATTATTAGATAATGCTATTGCAATTATGAATCAACGCTATGATGAAATGAATCGTGACTTGGCAGATGAAAATGATGTAACCTTTATCGAGAAATTTCCTAATAAAGGAACGATTTTAATTGCTTGCGATGAACTACTAGCTCTTGCTTCTGCAACGCAGGCATCAGATAAGTTGAAAAAGCCAGCGGATAGATTAATGCCACAAATTTCAGATAGAATTCTATCTCTTATTGTCAAATCAAGACAAGCATCAATCGCATTGCTAATCTCAGGACAAGCCTTTCCAGCTAGCCTTTTAGGAGATACAACAGTACGCAGTAACTTAGGTATGATTGTGAATCTCGGAAAAACCTCGCAACTTCAAGCACAGGAGCTTTTTTCCATGAACTTGAAAGATTTACCTCAAGCAGATTCATCAAATTACGAGGGAATTATTTGGCTAGATGCCCTTAATTGGGAAACACCCAGAGTATTTTACTCTCCCTATTATGACGATGAAAAATTACCTTTTAAAGCAACTTTACTAAAATTAACTGAGGCGCAGGGCGGTGGCTCGCCACAAGCCCAATGACGACTCAGTTAGTCTTGCGTGTACTACTTGACATACACGCAAGATAAGCTGATGAAATACGAGTAATGGATATGAAGAAATATAATTCAAAAATAATAATGTTTGAAGACCATATTGAAATTATCAAATATGGTACAAATCGAATAACAGTACCATCTGATAAAAATGATAGAAATATAAAAGCTCATAATGATAGTGATGATGAAGAACGGCAAAAAAGACGTGCTTTGGAACAAGCTTTTCGGATAAAGCGGAAAATAAAATATTATTGTCAGTCCAATGATTTTGATTTATTTTGGACTTTAACATTAGATGATACCAAAGTAAATGCTAAGGATTATACCTACTCAAGGAAAAGACTTCAAGCATGGTTAAAGTATCAAAGGGAAAAATATGGCAAATTTGATTTTCTCTTTGTTCCTGAACTTCATAAATCAGGGCGAATACATTTCCATGGTGTTACAGGTAAACTCTCCCCACCGCTTATTGAAGCTCGTTACCTAAAAAGTAATCGACTTATTCAGAAAAATGGAATGCAGATATATAATGCCGAAAACTGGGAAAATGGCTTTAGCACTGTATCTAAAATTCAGAGTAAAGAAAAAGCATCAAGTTACATTGCAAAATATATCACGGCAGAATTAATTGAAGTGCCTAGTGCGTTTAATCAGCCTAGATATTTTGTAAGTCGTGGATTGAAACAACCTGAAATTTCTTATGAGGAGCTTTCAGATAATTATTTCAAAGATTTCAAGCCATCATTTGTTGTAGGTGAGAAAAATTTACTTGATAATGAATTTAAAGCTGATGTTTCTATATATCGCATTGACATTTCAGAAGAAGGTGAACTGATTCAAAACTCCCCTCCTGAAACAGTATGGAAATTAAGAAACACAAAAAGCCCTGACGGCAATCAGGACTTCCAAAAATAATTTTGTAAAGTCATTATATCATATTTGGTTGATGACAGATTGAGGTACGATATGAAAATAAAAAATACGTCTATTGAAAATGATGCTGTTTGGACGAACAAGAAAGGGATTTTAATGCGTTACGAAAATCTCAATATTTACACCCTGAACCGTTGGTTATCTGAAATGCGTGACAATAAACGCTTTAGAAATGGTGTAATCAATCCAACGCATAAGTTAGTCTTTATAAACCTAGAAATTTTTGAAGATTTTCTTTATTGGAAACAGCATGGCTACTCAAGAGTTATGGCAAAATAGCACAAATAATGGTAAAATGAAACTTGCTAATCAAATTCTATTTTATCATCTTTCATATCGTCACTTGGAAAGGATAAAGTATGTATTTTGAAGAAAGAAAAAATAAAGGTGGGAAATTATTTTATGTAGCTGCTGAACGATATGTTGACCCACTAACAGGTAAGAAAAAGCGTGCATCTGTGGTGTATCACAAGAATACGGCACGAGCAAGACGGCAAGCTGAACGTGAGTTAATTGATAAAATTGATGAAATTATTTCTAAAAAACAAGGATTTTTCAAAGGTTCATCAATGACTACATTTCTTGATTTAAAAACAAGTTGGTTTGAAGTTTGGCAAACTACTGTTAAAATTCAAACTGTCAAACGTGAAAAACTTGTTATCAATAGGCTTTCAGATCTGATAGCTGATGATATTTTACTTGAAAATATTACACCGCTACTCATTCAAAATTGTTTAAATGAGTATAGAGAAAAGTATCAATCCACACACTCAACGATGCAACATATCAAATGCACGCTGAATAAAATTTTTGATTATGGTGTTTTGCATAATGCTATTCCTTTTTCTCCATCAAAGGTTGTTAAACTAAATGCAACTGTTGAAGAAAAACGTGCGAAAAAACAGCGACTTGAAAAGAAATTTTTAGATGAGCATGAAGTGAGAGCTTTTTTGTCAGAACTGAAAATGCGAAGAAATCAGAATTACTATGACCTTGCTTTATTTCTTATTGGTACTGGCTGTCGTATTGGAGAGGCATCAGCTTTGACTGCTTCTGACATTGATTTTGATAATCATTTGGTTACGATTGATAAATCATTACAGGCACATGATTTAAAAATTGATGAGTTTTATCTTGATACAACTAAGACAGACGCAGGTGAACGTGTAGAACAGCTTCCTGAATTTGTTATACAAGCTCTAAAGCGAGTTATCGAACGAAATAAACAGTTGGATGAACACATGGATAATTTTCCATCACAAGCCTTTAGAAAGTTTGATTTTCTTTTTAGAACTGAGTATGGTGCACCGATTACTTCACACAGTTTTAGAGAAATTTTGGGTCGAGTAAATAAAGTTTTGAAAAAAGACTGCAAAGAAAAATATGGTTTTGAATGGACTAAAAATGCTATTCCTCATAGCTTTAGGCATATTCATATTTCAGTATTACGCAATGACCCAACAGTTCCTTTAAAAGAGGTTCAAGCTCGTGTAGGACACGTTCAAGAAGCGACAACAAATGGATATACTCATTTGATGAGTGCATCACAACAAAAATCAGTTGAAGCAATTAGTCGCTTTATTGATAAAGTGGAAGTAAATGAAAGCAAAATATGCTGATTCAGCAATTTTGCCCAAAAACTGCCCAAAAATAAAAAATTAAATTATCAAAGCTCGAAAAGCCTTGATACACAAGGAGTTATAAGAATGAGTAATATCCAATGGTTTCCAGGGCATATGTCCAAAGCACGGCGACAGGTGCAGGAAAATTTAAAATATGTGGACTTTGTGATTGAATTGGTGGACGCACGTTTGCCGATGGCTTCACGTAATCCAATGTTGAGTCAAATTATTGGGGACAAGCCACGAATTATTGCGCTGAATAAGGTTGATTTGGCGGATCCGGTGGCTGTTGCGTCTTGGATTGAGTATTTTGATGCGCAGGGTTTTGTGACTTTGGCAATCAATTCTAAAGAAGAATATACGGCAAAAAGATTGACTGTAGCTGCGAAGCGATTGATGGCTGATAAAATGGCGCATGATAAAGAGCGAGGGATTGCGCGTACGACTTTGCGTACAATGATTATCGGGATTCCTAATGCTGGGAAGTCAACATTGATGAATCGCTTGGCGGGCAAAAAAGTAGCTGTCACAGGAAATCGTCCGGGTGTGACTAAGGGACAGCAGTGGATTCGAACAAATAAGGAGCTAGAACTGTTAGACACACCAGGGATTCTGTGGCCGAAGTTTGAGGATCAATTGGTTGGTTTGAAACTGGCTTTGACAGGGGCAATCAAAGATGACTTGTTGCCAATGGATGAAGTGACAATTTTTGGTTTGACTCATTTTTTGAAAAATTATCGTTCGGTGACGATGAAGCGTTATCGAATGAGCGAGGAAGATTTGGAGTTGGAGATTCCTGAGTTGATCATGGAATTGACTGCGCGATTTGGTTTTCGAGATGATTATGATCGTTTTTATACGATGTTTGTCAAAGATGTTCGGGATGGTAAACTTGGGCTTTTCTGTTTGGATGAAGTAGTAGCTGACTGAACCTAATTTCACAAAAAAATAAGCAGAGAATTTGCTGACGTAAATTTCTAGAAGTGTTTTACGTAATTATTATTATGTAAAATCACTGACGGAAATTACGTCAGTGATTTTTTGAAGAAATGAGGAGAGAGGGAAATAATGGCGCAGACCATAAAGGATATAAAAGTGATTTTGTCAGGCTTGACAGACTTGTCAGCACCTGAATTTACTGCGTTTGAAGCAGACGAACGCTCAGGGGTAATTTCAGCAATCAAACAACGCAAGAAGCAAATATTGGCGGAGCTTGCAGAAAATGAGCGCCTTGAGCGGATGTTGGAATTTGAAAAAAACTTGTATACTCAGGGTATTGAACTGATTGCAGGAATTGATGAGGTGGGGCGCGGCCCTCTTGCTGGTCCAGTGGTTGCGGCGGCGGTTATCTTGCCTAAAAATTGTAAAATTCGTGGTCTAAATGATAGCAAAAAGGTACCAAAATCACGGCACCATGAGATGTTTTCTGAGATTCAAAAATCAGCTTTGGCAATTGGCATTGGAGTGGTTGATGCAGCAAAAATTGATGAAATCAACATTTATGAAGCAACAAAATTAGCCATGATTCAAGCACTACAAAAGCTCAAAATCCAGCCAGAGCATTTGTTAATTGATGCGATGCAGTTGGATTTTCCCGTGGCACAGACAAAAATTATTCACGGAGACGCAAAGTCTTTATCAATTGCAGCAGCGTCAATTGTTGCCAAGGTGACACGTGACGAGATGATGAATGATTTTGCTTTGAGTTATCCGGCGTATGATTTTGAACATAATGCCGGCTATGGGACGGCGAAACATTTGGCGGCGCTTGAAAAACAAGGGATTACGCCGATTCATCGTAAGTCTTATGAACCTATTAAATCAATGGTAAATGTTAAAAAATAAGTTCCAAAAGTTAGAATTGGTTTAACTTTTGGAACTTACAGGACTTAGGCTGACTTTTTAGTTGGCTTTTTTACTGACTTCAACTTCAAGGAGAAATGTTTGAATGGTTTCAATAGGAAGATCGAAGTGTTCAGCGATATCTTCAATTTTCATCCCTTGGGCAAAAGAGCGTTGCACAAGAACAGGGAGACTCTGAGCGACTTCGATTGTGTGTCCATCATAGTCGTAAAAGCGCATAGTCCGCGTGCCGTAGCCCGAATCGATAGGTTTGTGAATCCAATCCACGACAATTTTTGAAGTGAGCAGCGTATGAAAAGCGTCTAAATCGTCCACTTCAAAATAAAGTTGTGAGGTGTTGGCTCGTCGTGTGGTTTTGAAATGCGGATGTTTATCGACTTGAAGCCAACTCAGATAAGCACTTTCTGAGGCAAGACTAATGCCGCTTTCATAAGTAATGATTTGTTCGTTGCAGTCCGTATTGTCAATGGGGATTTGATCAAGCAAATTTTCATAAAAAGCTCGCGCGCGCTGGAAGTTTTTTACTGTCAGTAAGACACCTTCAAATTTGAGTTTTGTCATATTTGTTCTCCATTTCTTAAGTTAATATCATAATTTTATCATGAAATTATTAGAGACGAAAACAATATGCAAAATGAAGCAAAAAAGTTAGAAAAAATGCTGACGTAAATTTACGTCAGCATTTTTTCTAGCAAATTTTGCCAAATCAGGAATCCGTCAGTATTTTCTCTCGTAATATTTGTCCAAAAGTTCCATTTTCAAAGGCGTAAGTTTGGTTAAAGGGGCAGTCAACTTTGTGCGTAAGAAAAGTTTGTCTTCAATGTTAACAATCCCTGCAAATTGAGCTTGGGGATAGTTGGCGTTGACAGCCAAAATGTGCGCCTTGACCTCAGCTAAAGTCTCATTAGTGACTGCGACATCAAGGTTAATGGTTCGTTCTTTATAAGAATAGTTTTTGAGTGCCGCGATATTTCGGTTGGGAATAAAAGTCGTTGCGCCGTCATCGCCAATCAAAGTGATAGAGCGGATACCAACGGTTTTTACTACACCTTCAATATCTAGACCAGCAAAAACTACCGTATCTCCAACGTTAATCTGATGTTCAACGATGATAAAAAAGCCATTGATAATGTCAGCGACTAAGTCACGTCCAGCAAAACCAAGCGCCACACCAAGAATCCCAGCACCCGCTAAAACATTGCCTACGGGAATTCCGATTAGTCCAAGCACGGTGTAAATATAGAGAAAGACCGTTAAATAATGTAGCGCGCTAGTGGTCAATCGCGAGAGGGTCAAAATACGGGAAGTGTCCGTCCAGCGTTGCTCACTGTAATTTTTAAATAGCCTTTTGACAATGCGACTGCTTGCTTGGTAGAGAATGAAAAAAAGTAAGCTGACCAAAATGATTGTCAGCAATTTATCTAGTAAAAGACCACCTAAATCTTGCCAATTTGTGCGTAAAATGTTCATGATTCCTCCATTTTATTCTTTAAAAAAAGGCTTGAAAATCCTATAATTATCAAGTTTTGCAGAAAAATAAATTTAAATTGTTTGAAATTTTATTGACTATCGTGAATATTTCCTTGTTTTATTTTTCAGAAAAGAATATAATCTATTATAACAAAAAAATTTTGGAGGATGTTATCGTAATGGAATTAGATTGGGAAAATTTAGGATTTAAATATCGAAACTTGCCATTTCGCTATGTGGCACATTATAAAGATGGAAAATGGGATGCAGGCAACTTAACTGCGGATAATCAATTGCACTTGAGCGAATCTTCACCAGCCTTACATTATGGTCAACAAGGTTTTGAAGGTTTGAAAGCCTACCGCACTAAAGATGGATCAATTCAACTGTTCCGTCCAGATCAAAATGCAGCACGTTTGCAAAAAACAGCTCGCCGCCTTTGCATGGCGGAAGTTTCGACAGAAATGTTTATCGATGCTATCAAACAAGTTGTTAAAGCAAATGAAGAATTTGTTCCGCCATATGGTACTGGTGCGACCTTGTATTTGCGTCCTTTATTAATTGGTGTGGGGGATATCATTGGTGTTCAACCTGCGACAGAATACTTGTTCACGGTGTTTGCAATGCCTGTTGGGTCTTACTTCAAAGGCGGATTGGCACCTTCAAACTTTGTAATTTCTCGTGAATACGACCGTGCCGCTCCTTTAGGGACTGGTGGTGCAAAGGTTGGGGGAAATTACGCCGCTTCTTTACAAGCCGAAGTTGGCGCTAAAAAATCAGGTTATGCTGATGCCATTTACCTTGACCCAACAACTCACACAAAGATTGAAGAAGTTGGCGCAGCGAATTTCTTTGGAATCACTGCGGATGGTGAATTTATCACACCGTTGAGTCCATCAATCTTGCCATCGATTACAAAATATTCCCTCTTGTATTTGGCAGAACACCGTCTGGGCTTGAAAGCGACAGAAGGCGAAGTCTTGGTTAAAGACTTAGGCAAATTCGTAGAAGCAGGAGCTTGTGGAACGGCAGCAATTATTTCACCAATCGGACGAATTGATGATGGAGAAACTTCTTACACTTTCCATTCGGAGACAGAAGTAGGTCCAACCATTAAAAAATTGTATGATGAATTAGTTGGTATTCAATTTGGCGACGTTGAAGCCCCAGAGGGCTGGATTGTCAAAGTAGACTAAAGAAGTAGTGAAGTGGGGCTGAGGGAAAATTCTCAGTCCTTTTTTTAATACGTGTAAAAAGTCTTTTACATTTATATAGAATAGTCAGAAAATATTGATATTTCATAAAAATTTTAGTAAAATAGAAACATCAAATCGTAAAAATGAGGTTGTTATGAATAAAGAAGCAAAATACGCCCAACAAACGACCCTTTGGGATCCTTCCTTTGAGTCAGATGCTTGTGGCATGGGCTTCATCGCCCAAATTGATGGAAAAGCCAGTCACCAATTGGTGGAGCACGCGCTGACGATGCTGACGCGCATGAATCACCGTGGCGGGACAGGTGCAGAGCCAGAAACGGGTGACGGTGCGGGAATTTTGTTGGCGTTACCAGATGAATTTTTCCGCCAGATTGCTGACGAAAATGAAGTGAAATTGCCCAAACTTGGCGATTATGCCGTGGGTCAATTTTTCTTATCCCGTCAAGAAAATAAACAAAGACAAGCTTTGGAAGCAATCAAGGCGGCCATTAAGGCACAGGGACATGAAGTGCTTTTTACCCGTTCAGTTCCTTTTAATTATGAATCTTGCGGAGCAACAGCACAAAAAATTATGCCTGCTTTTGTTCAAGTTTTTGTTGAAAAAAGACTTACCGAAAATTCCGTCAGTAAAAAAGTCAATTCCGTCAGCAAAATCTCTGATTTTGAAACAGATTTGTTTCAAATCCGCCGTGCTTTGGAAAAGCGTTTTGAAGAAGATGAACTTTACATTTGTTCACTATCTAGCAAAACAGTAGTTTATAAAGGAATGTTGCACGCTTATCAGGTGAAGCTCTTCTATCCAGACCTATCGAATCCGATTTTTAAAAGTACTATTGCCCTGACGCACAGTCGATTTTCAACCAATACCTTTCCATCATGGAACCGCGCACAGCCCTTCCGTTTTTTGGCGCACAATGGTGAAATCAACACCTTGCGTGGCGCAGAAAACTGGATGAAAGTCAATGACATTGAGATGTATAATGAAGAAAATTCCGACTCTGCCAAGCTAGAAAACTGCATGGAATATCTCTATCGCAACGGTCGCGAACTCCCTGAAAGCTTGTTAGCAATGATTCCAGAGGCTTGGGGAGAAAAAACCGGTCTAAGTCCAGAACTTAAAGCTTTTTATGAATACTCGACGGCCCATATTGCCCCTTGGGACGGCCCAGCTGCCCTTGTATTTACTGATGGAACAACCGTTGGTGCCAGACTAGATCGTAACGGTCTGCGACCAAGCCGTTATCTTGTGACAAAAGATAATTTCATTATCCTATCTAGTGAATCTGGCGTTGTAGATATTCCTGCTAGTGAAATCGTCGAAAAATCCGTACTTGGCCCTGGAAATATGATTTTGGTTGATACAGCAGAAGGAAAAATTATTCGTAACGAAGAAGTCAAAGCTTACTACGCCAATAAGCACCCCTACCAAGAATGGTTATCAGCTGGTCTAAAACACGTCTCAGCACTGAGCGAAAGTAAAAAAACACCAGCTGTTGCTCCAGCAGACTTGAAGACCCTTTGGAAATTATTTGGCTATACCGATGAAGTAATCAGAACTGTCCTATTACCCATGGCAGAAGCAGCGAATGAGCCTACAATTTCAATGGGATTTGACGCTCCTTTAGCCGTTCTTTCTGGTCAATCGCAATCGCTTTACAATTTTTTCAAGCAACAATTTGCCCAAGTCACTAACCCGCCTATTGATGCCATTCGAGAAAAGATTGTCATTGGGACAGAAACTTACTTAGGTGAAGATGGAAATCCAGCAGAAATTTCAGCCCAAAATGTTCGTAAACTTAAGCTAGAAAGTCCAGTACTGTCAACTTCTGATTTCGAAAAAGTATTAGCTTTGAAAAGTCCACATTATCAGACAGAAGTTGTTTCAACGTTGTACGATAAAAACGACATTCTGGAAAATGCACTTAATAAACTTTTTTACAAAGTAGAAGAACTCATCAACCAAGGTGCAACAATTATTGTTTTATCAGACCGTGATTTTGCTGAAAATAAAGTGCCAATGCCGATTCTTCTTGCTCTATCGGGACTTTATCACTATATGCTTGGGCGACACAATGCATCGAAATTTGCCATAATCGTCGATACAGCAGAAGCTTGCGAAGTCCATCATTTTGCAGCTTTGGTAGGCTATGGTGCCTCAGGGATTCACCCTTACGGTGCTTATGCTACCCTTTGCGATTGGGGAATGGGGACACCAGAACACCTAGAAAATTTCCGTCAAGCTGCCGAAAAAGGAATTGTCAAAGTGATGAGCCGTATGGGAATTTCCACCATTGTCGGCTACAAGGGCGCGCAGCTCTTTGAGGCGATTGGATTATCCAAAGAGCTCGTTGACAAATATTTTGCCGGAACAAGCAGTCGAATCGGTGGACTATCCCTTGCACAGCTCGAAAATGAATATCGGGCGCGTTATGAAAAAGCCTACGGCCACCGCTCAAGTGATTTATTAGAAACAGGCGGAAGTTTCCAATATCGAGCTGATGAAGGTGAGCATCACATCTATGATCCAATGATGATTTACGAAATTCAAAACGCTGTTCGTCAAAACAACTATGAAAAATACAAAAAATACAGCCAATATTTAAATGAAGAAGCTCAAAAATCACCAACGAGTTTACGCCATCTCTGGGAAATCAAATCAGACCGTAAGAGTATTTCACTTAGCCAAGTTGAGCCAGCTCAAGCCATCGTAAAACGCTTCAAAATTGGGGCGATGAGTTTTGGATCACTTTCTAAAGAGGCGCACGAATGTCTTGCCCAAGCGATGAACTCAATTGGTGCCAAATCCAATTCGGGTGAAGGTGGTGAGAATCTTAAACGCTATGGTACAATCTACAATTCCAAAATCAAGCAAGTGGCATCAGGGCGATTCGGCGTTTCTGCTGCTTATCTGATGTCTGCAGAAGAAATCCAAATTAAGATTTCCCAAGGTGCAAAACCAGGTGAAGGTGGACAATTACCAGGTAAAAAAGCATTCCCATGGGTTGCAGAAGTACGAAACTCCACTCCAGGTGTCAGCTTAATTTCTCCACCACCCCATCATGATATCTATTCTATTGAAGATTTATCTCAGCTTATTTTTGACCTCAAACAAATCAATCCATATGCAAAAATCAATGTCAAACTGGTTTCCTCAACAGGAGTTGGAACTATTGCTACGGGTTGTGTCAAAGCTGGTGCTGATAAAGTTGTCATCTCTGGATATGATGGAGGCACAGGAGCAAGTCCACGAAATTCTACTCGGGATGCTGGGCTTCCGTGGGAAATGGGTCTTGTTGAAGCGCATCAAACTTTAACAATGAACAATTTACGCGATCGAATGACGCTTGAAACTGATGGGAAGGTAGTAACTGGACGAGATATTGCAGTTGCTGCAATGTTAGGCGCAGAAGAGTATTCTTTTGGTAGTTTAGCTCTTGTCGCAATCGGTTGTATCATGACGAGAAATTGTCATTTGAACACTTGTCCCGTAGGAATTGCTACCCAAAATCCGAAATTACGTGCGAATTTTATGGGCAAACCAGAGCATATTGTACGTCTCATGTTCTTCATGGCTGAAGAACTTCGGGAACTCCTAGCAGAGCTTGGATTTAGAACGATTGATGAATTGGTAGGTCATGCAGAACTCTTGCAGTCCAAAGATGATTTGCCAGATAAGATGCGTGGTTTAGATTTTAGCCGTATGCTTGGGCAAAGCCTCCCTATCGCGCCAAAACATTCTGATCCCTTTGCTAACCCGCACCAATGGCAAGAGCTTGATCATTTTACAGCAGCAACACTTGATGCCGGAGTAAAAGCAACTGTACACGATACGATTAAAAATACGAATCGTACCGCAACTGCTCGTATGGCAGGTTGGCTAGCCGAACGTTACGGTAACTTTGGCCTAAAAGACGGTAGTGTAAATTATGAGTATACAGGAGTCGCAGGCCAATCATTCGGCTCTTATGCCACGGCTGGGATGGAAGTAACTCTGATTGGTGAGGCAAATGACTACATTGGTAAATCATTGTCTGGCGGTCGTTTAATTGTAAAACCGCCTGTTGATGCAGCCTATGATGTGGAAAATACCTCAATTGTAGGGAATGTCTCACTCTTTGGGGCAATTGCTGGCGAGGCTTACTTCCGAGGAAGGGCTGGAGAGCGTTGTGGCGTCAGAAATTCAGGTGCTCAGTTTGTCGTTGAAGGTGTTGGTGATCACGGCTGTGAATATATGACGGGGGGTGTTGCAGTCATCTTAGGTAAGACTGGACGCAACTTTGCCGCAGGGATGTCTGGCGGCGTGGCTTATGTTTATGATCGCACGAATGATTTTAGTGCTAATGTGAACCACGAAATGGTTGACCTATATCATTTGAACGAAACAGAAGACGATGAAATTCTCGAAGTGCTCCTGAAAAACCATTTGACTTATACAAACTCAGAAAAAGCAAGATTCATTCTCGAAAACTGGACAACAGAGCGGGCAAAATTCGTTAAAGTTTACCCAAGAGAATACCATCATATCAAGACCGTCGAAGCGGAATTAGCAAAAACAGGTCTGTCTGGCGACGCACTCACGCTGACAACCTTTGAAAAAGTAACGGAGGTGATGTAACATGGCAGATCCAAATGGATTTTTGAAATATCAACGGATAGATAATCCTTATCGTGAATTAGCGGAACGTGTCAAAGATTTTTCTGAATTACAACTTCCTTTATCAACCGAAGAACGTCAAAGACAGGCGGCGCGTTGTATGCACTGTGATGTTCCGTTTTGCCATCAAGGAGTTTTTTATGGTGGAAAACGGGCAGTCTCGGGCTGTCCAAACGATAATCATATCCCAGAATGGAACGATTTGATTTATCGAGGCTTACAAAGAAAAGCCTATGAGCGGCTAGTTTTAACGAATCCCTTTCCTGAATTTACTGGACGAGTTTGTCCAGCACCTTGTGAAAAATCTTGTGCTGAGGCCCTTAATGGGGCAGGGGTTACAATCAAAGATAACGAGCGTTTCCTAGGCGACTTATCAAATGACGAAGGTTGGGTAGCAGAGATTGGAAAAGCAGCAGCCCCAACAGGATTCAAGGTCGCTATTGTTGGCTCTGGGCCAGCAGGTCTGGCAGCAGCTTGGCGCCTCAATCAATTGGGGCACTCTGTCACTGTTTTTGAAAAATCAGACCGACTTGGTGGACTATTGATGTACGGTATTCCCAATATGAAATTAGACAAACAAGTCGTGCAAACACGTATTGATTTAATGAGTGAATTGGGTGTTGAATTTGTAACTCAGGTAGAAGTTGGACGTGACGTCAGTTATGAAGAACTGGCAGCAGATTTTGACCGGATTATTTTGGCAATTGGTGCCGGAGTTCCTCGTGATTTACCCGTTGCCGGTCGTCAATTAAAAGGTGTTCAGTTTGCTTTAGACTTCCTAACAGAGACGACAAAAAAAGTTTTTGAATATGGGGAAGATAAGCTTCCGAAAAGTTTAGCAGGAAAAAAAGTCATTGTCATTGGTGGTGGAGATACAGGGAATGACTGTATCGGCACAGCAATTCGCTTGGGAGCAACTAGTGTTCAACAATTAGAGATTACCTCAAGCTTGCCCTTGGAGCGTACAAAAGAAAATCCATGGCCGGAATGGCCAATGGTTCTGAAACAAGGTTACGGACAAGCCGAAGCAGTTTTTGCAGGAAACGATGATTTGACGAGTTACCAAATGACAGCAACAGCATTTGAAGGTAATCAGCACAATGAGTTACGAGGTTTGCGGGTTTCCCAAGTTGGATCAGATTTCAAAGTAATCCCTAATTCTGAGCGTCTTTTGGAAGCAGATTTGATTCTGCTAGCAATGGGATTTGTTGGTGCAGATAAGGAAATTTTGGACACTTTTGGCGTTCAAGAGATTTATGATGATTACAAAACCAACAATGAAAAAGTTTTAGTCGCTGGCGATGCGAAACGCGGCCCTTCATTAGTCATTTGGGCAATTCGAGAAGGTCGAAAAACTGCAGAAGCAATTGACGAAGAACTGATGAAACTGATTACAGCTTAACTTGCAAGTTTTATCGGTAAAAAAGTTCTTGTCCATAGTGGCAAGGACTTTTTTCAGTAAATAATTTGATATAATAGAATAAAAAAGATAGAGGTAAGCCATGAAAGTACCATTTGTTACCAAAGCAGAACTTGACCAGTTGACTGCTGAATTTCCAACACCTTTTCATTTGTACGATGAGAGAGGCATTCGCCAAAAAGCGCGTGCACTTCAGGCTGCCTTTGCTTGGAATGAAGGTTTTAAAGAATATTTTGCTGTAAAAGCAACCCCAACGCCAGCTATTTTGAAAATCTTGCATGAAGAAGGTTGTGGAGTTGACTGTGCAAGCTATGTTGAATTACTCCTATCACAAAAAACAGGATTTGACGGATCAGAAATGATGTTTTCATCAAACGACACTCCAGCAGAAGAATTTAAATTTGCTAAAGAAATCGGGGCTACAATCAATTTAGATGCTTATGAACATATTCAATTTCTAGAAACGCTGTCGGATTTTGAGTTTCCAGAAACGATGAGTTTGCGCTATAATCCAGGCGGTGTCTTTGCTATGGGTACAAAAATTATGGACAATCCAGAAGAATCAAAGTTTGGGATGACCAAAGCTCAACTTATTCAGGGTTTCAAAGATTTACAAAATCTGGGAGTAAAAAAATTTGGAATGCATAGTTTTTTGGCGTCAAATACGGTAACTAACGATTATTACCCGAAACTTGCCCATCAACTTTTCGAACTTGCTTTAGAAATTCGTCAAGAAACAGGAATCACGCTTGATTTTATCAATCTTTCAGGCGGCATTGGCGTTAACTATCGTCCCGAAGAAGAAGCCAATGATATTGCTAAAATTGGTCAGGGAGTACAAAAAGCCTATCAAGAAGTGTTGAGTGCAAATGGCATTGAAAACCTTAAAATTTATACTGAACTGGGGCGTTTCATGCTCGCGCCACACGGTCACCTTATCACTAGAGTTCTCCATCTCAAAGAAACTTATCGCAAATATGTCGGAGTAGATGCGTCCGCAGTTAATCTCATGCGTCCAGCTTTTTATGACGCCTATCATCACATTACAGTAGCAGGTAAAGAAAATGAGAAAGCAACAGAAATCTATGATGTGACAGGCTCTTTATGTGAAAATAATGACAAATTTGCAAAACAAAGAGCATTACCTGAAATTCAAGAAGGGGACTTATTAGTTATCCATGATACGGGAGCGCATGGTTTTTCTATGGGCTATCAATATAATGCGAAATTACGAAGCGCAGAAATTCTACTTCAAGAAAATGGAGAAGCTCGTCTCATTCGTCGTGCCGAAAAACCTTCAGATTATTTTGCAACTTTGGATGGATTTGATTTTATTTGTTAGTAGACTTCTTGTTGAAGGATAGGATAAGAAACTTCAAAAAATGAGGCTTAAGTGCTTCATAAAATAAACTACTGACAAATGGCATAAAATTTGATATAATAAAGTGTCATCAATGGCGAAAGCGTTTCGCCAAATTTAGGAGATTCAAAATGAACTTATTGATAGCTATCTTGCTCATGGTTGTATGCCTTTTGGCTGGTTTTTTTGGCGGCACTTGGTTTTCACAACGTCAAACAAAAAAACTGCTCATGGATAACCCACCACTTAATGAAGACGCAGTTCGTCTCATGATGGGATCAATGGGTCGTAAACCAAGCGAAGTTCAAGTACAACAAGTTCTTCGCCAAATTCGTGCAGCTGCTAAACAAGCAGACACAAAGAAAAAATAAGCTAAAGTTATACGCTGAGCGAAGCAGCAGGACAAGTTCCAAGCTCACTCAGCGTTTACTTTTTATATCAATGAAATATTTTTTAGTTCTTAACTAAAGATATCTGTTTTGAAGGAGAAGAAAGAAAAAAGATGGACAATCGACCAATAGGCCTATTGGATTCAGGTGTTGGTGGACTGACTGTTGCTCGTGAACTCCTTAGGCAACTCCCAAATGAAGAAATTGTCTATATCGGAGATACCCGCAGAGCCCCTTATGGTCCGCGTAGTAGTGAACAAATTATTGAGTTCACTTGGGATATGGTCAATTTTTTACTTTCTAAAAATGTAAAAATGATTGTGATGGCTTGCAATACAGCCACTGCGGCCGCCCTCACGGAGGTTAAAGAGAAGCTTGATATCCCAGTGATTGGGGTAATCTTAGCTGGCGCCACCTCAGCGATTCAAAAAACAAAAGATAAAAAAATTGGTGTTATTGCGACACAGGCTTCCATTCGTTCAGGAGAATACCAAAGAACCATCAATTTTAAATCATCATCAATTGAAGTGACAAGTCTAGCATGTCCTAAATTTGTCCCAATTGTTGAGTCAAACGAAATGCATTCTGATATTGCCAAAAGAGTAGTATCTGAAACATTAGCACCTTTGGTTGGCAAAGTGGATACTTTAATTTTGGGTTGTACCCATTATCCTTTGCTACGTTCTTTAATTCAAGAAACGATGGGCGAGCAGGTTAGATTGATTGATTCGGGGGCCGAAACCGTCCGTGACATTTCAGTACTACTGAATTATTTTTTACTTAATAGTGAAGAACGACAAAAGTGTCAGCATCGCTTTTATACAACAGCAGGAGTTGACTCCTTTCGAGAAATTGCTGAAAAGTGGTTAAAACTTGAACCACTCCATATTGAACATGCTGAGATAGAAAGTTTCAACAAGGAAAAATAAATGAAAAAAACACTAATCGTTGCAACGAGAAATGCTGGGAAAACTAGAGAATTTAAGAAGTTATTTGCTGATTTCGGCTATGAAATTAAGGATTTAACCGATTACCCTGAGTTACCGGAAATAGAGGAAACAGGAAGTACTTTTGAAGAAAATGCGCGGTTAAAAGCCGAGCAAATTTCAGAAATTACGGGTGAGCTTGTTGTTGGAGATGATTCTGGTCTTTGCGTTGATGTTCTAGGTGGTTTACCAGGGATTTGGTCGCATCGTTTTTCTGCACCAAACCCGACGGATGAAAAAAACATCACAAAATTACTTCATGAATTGGCGCCAACGGCCATAACTCCAGAAAAAAGAAGTGCACATTTTCACACAACACTAGTTGCTGCTAAACCAGGAAGTGAGAGCTTAGTGGTTGAAGCTGATTGGAATGGTTATATTGGATTAACACCGAAAGGTGAAAACGGTTTTGGCTATGATCCTATCTTTCTTGTAGACGCATTTCGGACAGCAGCAGAGCTATCAGATGAGGAAAAAAATAAAGTTTCTCACCGAGGAAAAGCGCTACAAAAGTTGATGAAAGAGCTACCTGCTTGGTTAGAAAAATGATTTAACATAAATTTATTTCTGTAAAACAGAAGAAACGAGAGGTCTTGGATGTTTGTAGTCATGTCTGACTCCCACTATGATCGCAACGTGGTTGAGTCAATCAAAAAGAAGTATCAGGCAAGTGCCACAGCGATTTTTCACTGTGGTGACTCAGAGTTATTGAGTTCGGATGAAATCTGGAATGGAATTACAGTTGTTGCCGGCAATTGTGATTATGATAATGGTTATCAGGATTTCATTCTTCAAGAGGTTGAAGGTAAAAAGGTATTGATTACACATGGCCATCTTTTTTACGTTGGCTTGGGCTTGGATCGCTATTCGTATTTTGCAGAAGAAAAAGGTGCAGATATTGCCCTTTTTGGACACATTCATCGGCCAGTAGCTCAAAAAATTAATGGTGTTCTATACCTTAACCCAGGTTCAGTTGCACAGCCACGTGGTGAGTATGATGTGAAGATGTATGCTACTATTGAAATCACTGATCGTCAATACAAAATTTCTTATCGAAACCTCCAACATGAACCAATTTCTGAATTACAATTCATTTTATAATTCACCTTACCTTGACAAAACATTATGAAATTACCAAATGAGATTGAGGAGTATTTAGCAAGTAAGAATTTTTCAGTAAACACTCGCTCAAATTACTATTACGACTTAACTTCTCTGCATCAATTTTTTGAAGATAAGCCAATTTCCGAAGATACATTAGCGCTCTATAAACATCAATTGAGTGAGCTTTCTCTATCTGCTCAACGCCGAAAAATTTCGAGTGCAAATCAATATTTGCTCTATTTGTATCAAAACAACCAGCTTGATCGCTATTTTAAATTGGATCAAGTTCCTCAAAAAACAATAAAACAGTCGCAAGGCTATCACCCAAAGCTTAAGGAATTTCCAGAATTTTACGGTCCGTTAACTTGTCCCGGTCAATTTTTAGCGTTATTGATTTTGGAGTTTGGATTAAATTTTTCAGAGATTCAAGGGTTGAAGTGGGAAAATTTCAACTGGAAATTTAAGTACCTCACTATTGAAAAATCAGGAATTAAACGCGTTTTACCGATTAAAGAAAAATTTGCTCTCCGAGTCAAAGCAATTAATAATGCGGATGAATTGTTTGCTAAATCAAGGCAGTTTCTTTATATAGAATTGAAAAAATTTACAGATTATTCATCGAAAGAGATTCGAGAACAATATATTTTACATCAAGTAAAAGCAGGAAAAACGATTTATGAACTAGCGGGTCTTTTGGGATTAAGTACCACAGCTACGTTGGAAAAATATTATAGATAGGTTTTTACATCATTAAAAATATGTAAACTATGATTAAAGAAATTAGTATAAAAATAAATAACTTTGAAGGGCCACTTGATTTGCTGCTACATCTAGTAAGTCAATATCAGATGGATGTTTTTGAAGTCCCTCTTGTGCCAGTGATTGAACAATATCTTGCATATATTCGGAAGATGAAAAATTTAGAGTTGGAAATTGCTGGGGAATATATGCTAATGGCAAGTCAGTTGATGTTAATTAAGTCGCGTAGACTGTTACCTACTTTGACTGAAACTTTTAACGATGATACTGATCAATTGGAATATGATTTATTAGCTCAAATTGATGAGTATCGAAAGTATAAGTTGCTTTCACAAGATTTAGAAGAACTTCACCAAGAGCGTAGCCAATTTTACTCTAAAGCTAAAACAGAAATTATTACTGATGAAACTAAATTACTTAAGGATAGGTCAGGACTTGATTTATTTTTGGCTTTTAACAAAATCTTGGAAATTCAAAAACAACAATTTCAGGATGAGCATACGACAATTGAAGCTGAGAAATATACGATTGCGGATAAGATCTTAGAATTGAGTCGGAAGTTTATAAAGCAAAAAATATGTAAATTCTCAGAATTGTTTTCTCCTTTAGCTAGTCGAGAAGAATTAGTTACGACTTTTATGGCACTTTTAGAATTAATGAAAAATCAACAGATTTCAGCAGTGCAAGGAGAGCTTTTTGGAGAAATTATTTTAGAAAGAAAAGAGTAGAGTGAATAAAACAGCAACTTGTGAACTTTTGCTTTTTGTATCTGGTGAAGCTGGATTGACATTGCCCGAATTAGCAGGGTTGACAGAATTATCAAAACAAGCTTGCCAGCAACAAATTGATTATTTAAAAGAAAAGTATCAAGCTGACGAAGAATCAGCTCTGACGATTATTAAAACTGCGGAGAAATACCGTATGGCAACTAAAGAAGAATTTGCTGGATTGCTCAGGGCTTATGCCAAAACGCCTCTTAATCAGTCCTTGTCAAAATCAGCACTTGAAGTTTTGGCAATTATTGCTTATAAGCAACCTTTGACTCGATTGGAGATTGATCAATTGCGTGGAGTAAACTCATCAGGAGTAATCTCGACTTTGCGTGCCTTTGACTTGGTGGAAAAGGTTGGCGAGCTTGAGGCGCCAGGGCGTCCAAGCTTGTATGCAACGACGGAATTTTTCTTAGATTATATTGGCATCAATCGTTTAGAAGAGTTGCCTGAGATTGATGAAGCAAAATTTATTGCTGAAAAGCAAATTTTATTTAATGAAAGTGAAGAAGATGAGAATAAATAAATATTTGGCACACGCAGGTGTAGCCAGCAGACGTAAATCTGAGGAATTGATTTTGTCAGGAAAAGTTAGTGTGAACCAAACAATTATGACAAATCTTGGTTACCAAGTTTCTAGTGGGGATGTTGTTGAGGTAAATGGTGTAGCTGTTTACAATGAAGAGCCTGTTTATTATTTATTGAATAAACCACGCGGTTATATTTCTTCTGTTAGCGATGAAAAAGGACGTCAAACAGTGATGGATTTGATGCCGCAGGTTAAAGAACGAATTTATCCTGTTGGTCGGTTGGACTGGGATACGAGTGGCTTGCTTCTGCTAACAAATGATGGGGAATTTACTAATTTAATGACTCACCCACGTCACGGGGTTGAAAAAGTTTATATTTCAAAGGTTGAAGGGCAAGCAAATAAAGAAAATCTGCGTCCATTGACACTTGGAGTGACGATTGAAGGCAAGAAAATGAGCCCTGCTCGCTATGAAATTATCAAGCAAGATAAAGCGAAAAATCATTCAGTTGTCAGCCTGACTATTCATGAAGGGCAAAATCATCAGGTTAAAAAAATGTTCGCTACAGTTGGATTGCCCGTACAAAAACTGAGTCGTGTTCAATATGGAACATTGAATCTGGATGGTGTTCCTACGGGGCAATACCGTCGCCTAAGTAAAAAAGAAGTATCGCAATTGATTAATTTAGCTCAAGAAAAATAGAAAAACACCCCTAGAGGTGTTTTTTAATATTTATTTTTGGAAAGCATGACAGACTTGTGATATAATAAGTTTATCTTCAGGGCACCGTGTGATTCGGGACCGGCGGTAAATAAGCCTATGAGCTTACAACTCCGCGATTCGCGTAAGCGATTGAAGCAGTGAGAATCTGCTAGCGACAGTTAAATGCGACCAAGTGGGAGCATTTTATCAATGATTAAAGCTTTGTTTAATAAAGTTTCATTGGTTGAAAGTCTGGATGGAAGAAGATGAACAATTTTTGTGCTGTAATCAATGCTTTGGCAAGATTATGGTTTTTGGCCAAACAAAAAAATGTCTATCAACTTCCTCGAAATTTGAAGAATTATTTTCTCATATTTGGAGGTTTTTTATGTCTAAAACACGTCGTATGGTACTTATTGCCATGCTTGCTGCATTATCTACGGTGCTTTTGTTACCAATTTTGCAGTTTCCGCTGTTACCAGGAATTGATTTTATGAAGGTTGAACTTTCGATTATTCCTGTACTTATCGGAGTTTTTACTTTAGGTTTGAGTGATGGGTTTGTTATTTTGCTCATTCGTTCAATTCTATGGTATTTGCTCTTTAATCAAGGTCCTTCAACTTGGATTGGGGTGCCGATGAATTTTATTGCTTTGGGGCTTTTCATGACAATGGTTTGGCTATTTACTAAGCGAAAGTTTTCTGTGCGAAACTATCTGGTGGGGGTTGTCTTTGCAACGGTTACGGCCGTTCTTGCAATGATGCTTTTAAATGTTTTCTATGCGCTTCCCTTATACCGCTTGGCTGCTGGGTTTGATGTCGATAAACTTTTTTCTGGTGCGGTACATTTGTTTAGTATGGGTTCGTTTGATGTCACTATCAATCCTACGTACTTGATAACAGTCGTCTTGCCTTTTAATGCCATTCAAAATGTGATATTTGCATTAGTATTTGGTTTGGTTATTCTTGTATTTAGAAAAAATAGAGTGGTACGATTTTATAACATTTGATAAAAAAGCTGATTTTCAGCTTTTTTATTATCAGAAAAACTGATAATTTGTCTTGACAAGATGAAAAATAAAGCATATAATATAAGAAAAACTGATAAAAGAATGAGAGGAAAGCTTGATGAATTTTGGTAAAAATTTAAAGTATCTTCGCACCAATGCCAAACTTACGCAAAGTCAATTGGCTCAGATGCTTGGGATGAAACAAAGCGCTTATGTACTTTGGGAACAAAAAGCGACTAACCCTACTTTGGAATTGCTTGAAAAATTATCGGATATTTATCAGCTTTCATTTGAGGAGCTTATTAAAACGCCACAGCGACAAGAAGAAAAGCAACTTTTAGAAAATTATCGTGCGCTGACAGAGGAACAACAAGAGTCAGTCATCACATTTACAGATTTTCTTCTAGAACAAAATAAGTCAAATCTTATTGAGTTGAAGACTTATCCGCGCTCTACGCTTCATTATGCTATTGTTGAAGATGAACTTTTATCTGCAGGATTCGGAGAGTCTGTCAGCAATAATGGTGGACATTATAAAGCCTACACAACCAAGAAACTTTCTCGCTATGACGGCGCTGCACGAGTTAAAGGGGAATCAATGGAGCCAGAATTTCCTAATTTTTCTATTGCGACATTTTTGCAAACAGGATTTGATCGCTCAGGTGATATTTATGCGATTGCAGAGGGTGATTTGGGAGAGGAACAGCTCTATATCAAGCAAGTTTTCGAAGAGAAAGATCAATTTCGTATCCATTCTTTAAATCCCGATCCGCAGTACAAAGATTTTTATTTGGGGCAAGAAGATAATTTTCGAATTATTGGTCCGGTGGTTGACCACTTTGAAGAAATTGAAGAAGCTCAGATAGAAGACTAAAAAGAGGGAAAATGATGGCTTTAATTAAAGAAATTTTACCGGTTTTAGGAATAGGTGTAGTTTTTGCGGGGAGTTATGAGCTGGTGCTTTGGTTAGCAATGAGGCTAGACAAACAAGATGAGAAAAATAGCAGGAAAGAAAAAAACAAAAAAGTGAGTAGAATCAACTCAAGTGTTGTTCTCAAAAAAGAAAAAAACATCGCATGAACTGAGTAAATAAAATAAATCGGCAAAAAATATATTTATACTTGCAAAAAACAAAAAACTTTGCTATACTAGATTTCGGTTCTAAAAGAACTGACCGAAGACAGTAGGGGACGTAAGTCATAAAAATCCTACCGAGGACAAATATCAACTAAAAATGATAATTGAACTCTCTATGTCTATGGTCGGCATAGTTTTTTTATGCCCGACAATAAAATATGGAGGTAAAAAAATGAGCGATTACAAAGTAAATGAAGCAACAATTGCTAAGAAAGCAGAATTGGTTGATGTTTACGCACAAAAAATGACTGAAGCAGCATCTATCGTTGTTGCTGACTCACGTGGTTTGTCAGTTGAACAAGATACTCAACTTCGTAAAGAGTTGCGTGAAGCAGGCATCGAATTTAAAGTTGTTAAAAACTCAATCTTGCGTCGTGCAGCTGAAAAAGCTGGTCTTGAAGGTTTGTCAGAATCTTTCTCAGGCCCATCAGCAGTAGCATTTTCTAACGAAGATGTTGTAGCACCTGCAAAAATTTTGGCTGACTTTGCAAAAAATGCTGAGCATCTTGAAATCAAAGCTGGTGTCATCGAAGGCAAAGTTTCTTCAAAAGAAGAAATCCAAGCAATTGCGTCTCTTCCAAGCCGCGAAGGTCTTCTTTCTATGCTTCTTTCAGTGCTTCAAGCACCTGTACGCAACGTGGCTCTTGCAGTCAAAGCTGTTGCAGAAAAAGAAGAATCAGCTGCTTAATCATAAGCAACACATCTTATATCGGCGGATTTACGCAACACACTAAAAAATTAATAGGAGAATATTAAAATGGCATTGAACATTGAAAACATCGTTGCTGAACTTGAAACAGCTACAATCCTTGAACTTTCTGAACTCGTGAAAGCAATCGAAGAAAAATTTGACGTAACAGCAGCAGCTCCAGTTGCAGCAGCAGCAGGTGCTGGTGAAGCAGCAGCAGCTAAAGATTCATTCGACGTTGAATTGACTTCAGCTGGCGACAAAAAAGTTGCTACAATCAAAGCTGTTCGTGAAATCACTGGTCTTGGACTTAAAGAAGCTAAAGAACTCGTTGATGGTGCACCAACAATGGTTAAAGAAGGCGCTTCTGAAGCTGAAGCTAACGAAATCAAAGAAAAACTTGAAGCAGCTGGTGCTTCAATCACACTTAAATAAGAATTTGATTCTTGTTTAAAAGCGTGAAATCAATGTGACTAGTTTTGATTACGTACAGTGTACAATATTGTCTAGAAACTAAAAAGCTTTCTCGCTAAAAACCCACTAAGTCTTATCTTAGTGGGTTTTTTTGCTTTCAATCAATACTTTCTTTAAAAGTAGTAAGTAAAATAACTGAATAATTTAGTGAATTATTTTGTTTTATTCATCAAATGTTGTTGCAACTTTATCTAAACTTACAATAATGTAAGTTTTCAGTAAGCAATAAGTGGTATAATTAGTTTAATAAGAGATTGAGACATTTTAATTTAAAACTCAATTTCTACTAATTTAAAGGATATGAGATGAACTCAAAAGAAATTTTTCAATTTTTAGGTAAAAGTCTTTTTTATTTTGTGATAATTGTGGCTTTGCTTTATCTTTACTCGTATAGTCATACGGGTGGTGTACATTTTATTTATAATGAATTTTAGGGTTATTTAGAAAGATATGATGAAATTATTAGAACAAATTTTTGCAAGTGCTAAGAAAAATCCGCAAGGTATTGCGCTGTTTGAACGTGATCGTGCTTATACTTATGGGGAACTTATGGGTACGATTGTACAGATTTCAAAGAAAATTACTGATGAAACTCAAAGTGGTCGTCCAATTTTAATTTTCGGAAAAAATGATTTTTTGACGCTTGCTTCCATGCTTGCAGCGAACTTTTCAGGATTTGCTTATATTCCTGTTGATGCGCACACGCCATTTGAGCGTACGGAAATGATTTTTTCTACTGCAAAACCGGCTTTGGTGGTAACAACGACAGATTTGTCAGAAGATTTCGCAGAACTTTTTACTGACGAAATTTCCGTCAGCAAAAAAGACATTTCCGTCAGTGAAAAAGATGCTGATTTTGACTTTTCGAAAGCGGTATCTGGCGCTGCTGGAAATTATATTATCTATACATCTGGTACAACAGGTGTTCCTAAGGGCGTTGAAGTCAGTCATGATAATTTGGTTACTTTTACAAATTGGATGAATAATGATTTCTTAAAAATAGAAAATAATCAAATCCTCTCACAGGCACTCTATTCTTTTGATTTATCTATTTTTAGTCTTTATCCAAGCTTGACTACAGGGGGAAGTTTGATTTCCTTGTCAAGAGAGGAAACGACAAATTTCAAATTACTTTTTGAGCGTTTAAACTCAACAACAATCAATACTTGGGTTTCGACCCCTTCATTTGCTGATATTTGTCTACTGGATCCTTCATTTACAGAAAAAAATCATCCGGAATTACAACAGTTCATTTTCTGTGGGGAAGAATTGACCGTAAAAACGGCAGAGAAATTACTGACGGCATTTCCGTCAGCGAGTATTTTCAATACTTATGGGCCAACAGAAGCAACAGGCGCGATTTCGTCAGTAAAAATTACAGAGAAATTGCTGACGCAAAGTAATCGGCTGCCTATCGGTTACGCTAAGCCAGGTGTTGAATTAAAAATCATTGACGGAGAGATTGTCATTGTCGGAGATTCGGTAGCCAAGGGTTATTTTGAAAATCCAGAAAAGACAGCTGAGGCTTTCTTTACGGTCGATGGAAAACCTGCCTACCACACAGGTGATGCGGGCTCAATCAGTGCTGACGGAATGTTACACTATCAAGGACGTATTGATTTTCAAGTCAAATTTAATGGTTTTCGTATAGAACTTCAGGATATAGAAGCCAACCTTCAAAAATTGAAAGGAATTGACAAAGCCGTCGTCCTACCTAAAATCAATGATCAGCATAAGGTGACTGCTTTGGTTGCTTACTTGCAGACGGCGCAGACTTTTTCAGATAGGGCAGCGGAGCGTGCATTTACAAAATGCTTGAAATCAGAACTCTCTAAGACGATTATGGATTACATGATGCCAAGTCAGTTTGTTTATCTCACCGATTTTCCGCTGACTCCAAACGGTAAAGTAGACCGCAAAGCGCTCGCCCCAAAAGAGCGAGGGGGTAACTAGTGCAACCTTATTCAACTCCCTTTTACTTTGTTATTCTAGGAGCAGCGCTTATTCCATTGGTTATTGCCCAATTATTTGGTAAAAAACTGATGGCTTATCAGGTGCTTCTCACTATCGCTTTTCTCTGGCTTACTTTTTCAGGGACAGTTACGATTTGGGCACTTATCGGCTTTGGAATTTTTCAAACGCTACTTGTAAAAGCTTACGAATGGTATCGCGTCAAACAGAAAAAGAATCAGTCAATTATCTTTTATCTAGCGATTTTATTGTCTATTTTGCCTTTATTTCTGGTCAAACTTCATCCACTTATTCAACCGTCACATCCGAGCTCGATTTTAGGATTTCTAGGAATTTCTTATGTCAGCTTCAAGACAGTTGCTATGCTGATGGAAATTCGTGACGGTCTCATCAAGGCAGTTCCCTTAAAAGAATTCCTCTATTTTTTGTACTTTTACCCAACAATTTCATCAGGGCCTATTGATCGTTTTCGACGGTTTGCAAAAGAGATGAAAGCTCCTGTTTCTGCTAAATATCCTGAACTACTTAATCAGGGCATTTTTAGGATTTTTCAAGGGTTTTTATACAAATTTATAATTGGCTATCTAATTGACCAATATTGGCTTCATGGTATTGCTATTGAGGCAACGCTCCATACAAGCGTATGGACAGTTTCACAAGCGATGTATGCCTATGGTTTGTACCTATTCTTTGACTTTGCAGGCTATTCCTTATTTGCCATTGGGGTCAGTAATTTAATGGGTTATGATCTGCCTCACAACTTCAATAAACCCTTTTTGGCCAAAAATATCCATGATTTCTGGCAAAGATGGCACATGACCTTGAGTTTTTGGTTCCGCGATTTTGTTTTCATGCGCTTAGTCAAAACTTTTATGGTCAAAAAATGGTCAAAAAATATGGTCACTATCTCAAATATTGGCTACCTTGCAAATATGCTCATCATGGGACTCTGGCACGGTTTGACCTGGTATTATATCTTATATGGTCTTTATCACGCTCTGCTGATGATTGGTTATGACGCATGGAATCGACTCAAAAAACGTAAAAAATGGAAAATACCTAAAAACAGATGGACAGTAGCACTAAGCGTTTTTATTACTTTTAATTTAGTGTTTATTGGTTTCCTCATCTTTTCGGGACTTCCCAATGCAATCCTCATGCACAATCTCGATCATTGTGCACCACTACCTAACTTTTAAAACATTATTCTAAGGAGAAAAAATGAAAGAACAAATTTTTGACATTATTGAAACAATTGCTGGAACAGACGAATTTCGTGAAGATTTAGATATGGATCTTTTTGAAGAAGGAATTCTTGACTCAATGAAAGCAATCATGTTGATTGTTGAGCTAGAAAGTAATTTCGACATTAGTCTTCCACCATCAGAAATGGATCGTGATGATTGGAATACAGCCAATAAAATTGTGGCTCGCGTGCAGGAAAAACAGGATGAAAATTAAATTATTTAAAGCCTTTGGCCCCTTGCTTTTAGCGGCAGTAGTGGTTGGCTTATTGATTTTTTTACCAATTAATGTCGGAATAAAATATTCCAAAACGCAATTGACAAAATTTGCCCAATCTCCATTAAATACGCCAAGTTTTTCAGGTTATGCAATAAAACGTCAAGCATTTTCTAATCCAGAATTCTTACCTTTGCTTGGCTCTTCTGAAATGGAGCACGTTAACTCCTTTCATCCGAGTTCATATTTTAAAAAATATCCTGCAGGTTTTACGCCTTATCTGGTCGGACAGCCAGGAACGACGACCTTGACGCATTTCTTTTATATTAACTCGATTTCTGAAGAACTCAAAAACCGAAAAATAGTGTTTGTCATCAGCCCACAGTGGTTCTCAAAGCAAGGAATGAACGAAGGGGAATTTAGAAACTTTGTCTCTAAAGGCGAAATTTATAGCTGGATGAAAGTAGCAGACCCAAAAGCAAGCACAACCGTACAGCTTGCACAACGTCTCCTGCAATTTAAATCTCTTGAAGCTGAAAAGACAATTTATTCTGGTCTCAAACGTTTGGCTAATCATCAAGCATTGACACACTGGCAAAAAATTTCGATTGGAGTAGGTTTGCAATTTTGGCGCAAAGAAGATGTTTTATTCTCCAATTTGTCGGAGCTTTCAGCAGAAGAACTTGGTTTATCTACTAAAATTAAACATTTTTCTAAAGCACTTCCAAATCATCCCACATCTGATACTTTAGAAAATTTAGCCATTAAACAAGCTGAAAAAAATTCTGATAACAATCCTTTCCAGATTAATAATCATGTTTGGAATCGAAAGTTAAAATCAAAATACAAGAAACTTGAAAATCGCAAAGCTCAAGTTGGTTACACTAACAGCCCAGAGTATGCGGATTTCCAACAACTTCTAAATACATTTGCGAAAAATCATAATGATGTTTTGTTTATTATTCAACCTGTTAATGGAGCGTGGTCGAATTACACGGGTGTTTCTAAAGCAACCTTAGAGCAATTTAGTACGAAGATCAAAGTGCAACTCCGGGATCAAGGATTTAAACATATTGCTGACTTTACAGATATGTATGATACCTTGTATGCTTCGGGCGATACGATTCATTTTGGCACAAGAGGGTGGTTGGCAGCGGATCAAGCCATCAAGAAATTTATGGCCCAAAAATCCAAAGTAAACTACGATATTGATAATACAAAATTTTTATCAAAGACGTGGCAAAGTGATGATTCTGAATGATTTTTATCAAACAGTTCTTATCCATTAAAAATTTAAGAAAATGAGGAATATTATGGATTCATTCATTCGAACAGTAAAACGCTATCCTTTTCAAGTGTGGGCGCTGATTTCTAATTTGGGAATTTTCGCTTGGCTTAAAGCTAATATAGGAAACTTAACGCATCAAGGAGAACAACTCTTACAGCGTAATCAAGGGATGATTACTTCTCTCAGTGTTTTTCTGAGAGAACATCCACTTTATATTTTGGGATTTGGTCTTGTTTTGATAGGGGTATTTCATTTCTTGCGAAATGTGGGTCGTCTTATTTTTACATTTTTAAATCTTTTGCTCATTTTGAAAGTTCTTGGAATTTTTTAAAAAGAAAAATAAAGCAGTCCAACAGAGGTGGCTGCTTTTTTTGAAATAAAATATGAAAAATGGGAGTTAAATCGCCTTGTTTTACAAATCTGAATATGATGTTTACTTTATAAATTGCAAATACTCTGCTATAATTAAATTTATGCAATTTATGATATTTATTGGCGCAGCGGTATCGCTCGTATTTAATATTCCTTATGCTTGGGCCACGATTATTGGTCGTGTTCGTCCCAACAAAGTGTCTTGGCTCTTATGGTCTATTGCTCCGGCAATTGGCTTTTTTGCGGCGCTCTCAAGGGGGTGGAATTGGGGACAGTTTCCCGTTTTAATTTCTTTTTCGACAACGGCTCTGATTTTTATTTGTTCTTTTATGAATCGAAAATCTTTTTGGGCGATTGAGCGTTTTGACGTGATTTGTGGTTTGGTGTCTCTCCTTGCTTTAGTAGTTTGGGGCTTGACACGAGAGCCGGATTTGGCAATTTGTTTTGCAATTTTGGCAGATATCATGGCAGCAATTCCAACTATAGTAAAGGCTTGGCGTTATCCAGAAACGGAAACTTGGGAGCCATTTGTCGCGGGTGTTTTCAATGCGGGGACAGGCTTTTTCGCCATGAGTGTTTGGTCCTTTACAAGTCTTGCTTTCCCAATTTATTTGATGTTGGTCAATGGGATAATAGCCTTGGTTATTCTTCGAAAGAAATGGTGGAGGGTAAAAGCGCATGACTAATCAAGTAGATTCAGCATACGTGCATATTCCCTTTTGTTCTCACATCTGTTATTACTGTGATTTTGCTAAGGTTTTAACCACTGGACAACCGATTGATGAGTATATTGAGGCTTTGATTGAAGAATTTGAAAGTTTTGAAATCAAAAAATTGAGAACTTTATATATCGGTGGGGGAACACCCACTGTTTTGAGCGCTCTGCAGTTAGAACGATTGTTGTCTGCTTTGACGGCTCGTTTAGACTTGACGTATCTAGAAGAGTTTACAGTTGAAGCAAATCCAGGGGACTTGTCCGATGAGGTCATCGAAGTTTTGGCTCATTCGGCGGTGAATCGGATTTCACTAGGGGTTCAGACGTTCAATAATCAATTGCTCAAAAAAATTGGGCGGACACACACGCAAGCTCAGGTTTATGAATCCATTGAACGCTTGAAGGCGGCAGGATTTGAAAATATCACGATTGATTTGATTTATGCCCTTCCAGGGCAAACGATGGAAATGGTTCAAGATGATTTGGAGCGTTTCTTGAGCTTGGATTTGCCCCATGTTGCTTTATATAGTTTGATTTTGGAAGATCATACCGTTTTTATGAACCGGCAACGGCGGGGACTTTTGCGCCTTCCCAGTGAGGATAAAAATGCAGATATGTATGAATATATCATGGAAAATTTAGCTCAAAGGGGCTATGAACATTATGAAGTTTCTAATTTTGCTCGTGCTGGTTTTGAGAGTAAGCATAATTTGACTTATTGGAATAATGCGGAATATTATGGCTTCGGAGCAGGGGCTTCAGGTTATTTGGCTGGGGTTCGTTATAAAAATCGTGGTCCTATTCATCATTATTTGGCGGCTAATGCTCAGGACAAACGCGTTCATGAGGAGATTCTCTCGAAAAAAGAGCAAGTAGAAGAAGAAATGTTTCTTGGATTGCGAAAAAAATCAGGTGTTTCAGTAGCTAAGTTTGAAGAAAAATTTGCTTTATCTTTTGAAAAATTGTATGGAGAGCAAGTTACAAAGCTGATTGAACAGGGGCTTTTGAATAACAATCGCCAAAAAATTCAATTGACAGATAAGGGGTTTGAGTTAGGAAATAATGTTTTTCAGGAATTTTTATTAGAAAAATTGGATTTTTAGTCCATTTTTAATGTGATTTGATAAAATTTTTGTTACAATACAACTAATGAGATTTAAAATGAGACGTAAACTAAAAAAAATAGGGGCGGTTTTATTCTTAATTTTAATGATAGGAATGGTTTTTCTTTTGGGGCTTGTTCGCATTCGTCCGAGTTCGTCAGAAAGTTTAGCAACTTCCAATATTATGATGAATCCTGTTTTGGATCAAAAAGTCTTAGATTTGAATAAGCCGGTTGTTGATTTGTCAGGCTGGCAACGTCCGAGTGACATCGATTATAATACCTTGAGTCAGCACATCATCGGAGCAGTTGTTCGGGTGAACGGTTCTTATGGTCATGCGGATAATTCGGCAACTAAGGATGGGGAGGATAAGGCTTTTAAAGAGCATATCAAGAATTTTCAGGAACGGGGAATTCCAGTTGCTGTTTATGCTTTCGTGACGGGAAAGAATGAAACTGAAATGAGAAAACAAGCGCGTGATTTTTATCGGCGAGCTTCGGTTTATCATCCGACTTACTACTGGTTGGATGTTGAAGTGACCAATATGAAGAACATGAACCAGGGAATCGAGGCTTTTCGCTCAGAACTAGCAAAAGCTGGGGCAAAAAATATCGGAATTTACGCTCAAGATTGGTTTTTGAAAGATAACAAGATTTCTACAGATAAATTTAATGCGATTTGGATTGCAGCTTATGGACGAAATACGGGAGTTTGGGACGCTTCGCCAGAAACATCGTTGACTTACGGGATGCAACAGTTTACAGATCAGGGCAAGTTGCCTGGTTATAGCGGAAACTTAGATTTGAATATGGTGATTGACCAGAAAAATTATGCGGCTTTGTTTGAAAATGGTGAAAAATGAAGTGAATATATGGATAAATTAAAAACACTTACGGGTGTTTTTTTTTTATAATATTTTTTATAAAATAAGAATAAAAATTATTTTTTCATTTGAATTTCATTAGAGTTTCTTAATTGTTTTTAATAATAAAAAGATAATTACAGCAGATAAATATTATTGATTAGCTGGCTTGTTTTTGATAGAATACAGTTGTCGACAAGAATACTAGTATTATAAAAAAATAAGAACTAAAGAAAAGAGGGTTAATAATGAATTATAAAAAAGCTTTAATGGTAGTACTGGTCTTGGGAGCTGTATTGATTTCGGGACAAGGGCTAAAAACATTTGCCGAAGATTTTTAGGCAGGACAATCTGATATTCAAGCTATCTATAGTAATATCAATGTTTTGAAAGAGCGAGTGAACGTAAAAAAAGCAGAGGCGACTAAATTAGAGGGAGAGTTAAAGAATGCTCAGAATTTAGTGGACCAGCTCCGGGGAGAGAATGCTCAAAAAGATAACGAAATTGCTCAAAAAAATGGTGAAATTAACGACAAAATAGCGGAAGGCAATAGAAAAGTTGAAGAGGTTCAAAAAGTTGTGAGCCAAAAACAAGAAGAATTGGACAGAGCAAATCAAGCGATTAGTGATTTAAATAATGAGATCAATCAATTGAAAAACCAAAGTAATCAAGCGAATGATCGTGCGATTATTGAGATTCAACGCGTGAACAAGCTCTTAGAAGAAGCGATTCAGGAGACAGAGTGATTATTTTTGATTTTTGAGAAGTTCTTCTTTAATTTTTCTGTTATAATGGGAGAAAGAAGAGTTAAAGGAGCTTTCAGATGCCAGAGAAATTTATAAGGCCAAGCAAGAATGAATATTTCAAGGAGATTGTGCAAGTAGTCGCAAAACGTTCGACTTGTACGCACGCACAGGTTGGTGCGCTTTTGGTGAGTCCAAGTGGGCAATTGTTATCAACGGGTTATAATGGGGCGGTTTCTGGAATGCCGCATTGTACGGATATTGGCTGTATTGAGGATAAATATGGGCATTGTGTGGCAACGGTTCATGCGGAACAAAATGCGATTGCACAAGCTGCAAAGCATGGGGTTTCTCCAGAAGGAGCGATTTTGTATACGACGCTTTTTCCGTGTTTGGCCTGTCTTAAATTGGTCGTGGCTGCTGGGGTGAAGGCGATTTATTACATTGATGAATATCATGCTAAGGATCCTTATGAGCAGCAGTTGATTGACACTTTGGGAATTGCTTGTCAGAGGGTTTAGCTTCTGCGAAGTTTAATTTTTTGATATTTTATGAGTGATTTCTGAAAATCACTCTTTTTTTTGCTAAAATAGAGGTTGAGGTTAGTAAAAAATGGGTTTAAAATATCAACAAAGTTATCGGGTGCCTTTTTATGAAAGTGATGCCTTTAAGAAGATGCGAATCTCAAGTTTGCTCGCGGTAGCATTACAGATTTCGGGTGAGCAATCGACGGTACTTGGCCGCTCTGATGTCTGGGTGGCGGAAAAATATGGCCTCTTTTGGGCAGTTATTGAGTATGAGTTGAAGATAAATCGGTTGCCAAGGTTTAATGAGAAACTCACGATTGAGACGGAGGCAACGAGTTACAATAAATTTTTCTGTTATCGGAAGTTTTCGTTTTTTGCAGAGGATGGGGCGCTCTTATTGACAATTAATTCGACTTGGGTGCTGATGAATCAAGAGAGCCGAAAGATTGAGCGAGTTTTGGATGATATTGTGGCGCCTTATGCGTCAGAAAAAATTGCCAAGATTTTGCGACCGCATAAATTTGCCAAAAGTGATGAATTTGTTGAGCCGCAGGAGATGGCTTATCCGGTACGTTTTTCGGACTTGGACATGAATGGTCATGTTAATAATGCGAAATATTATGATTGGGCAGCGGATATGGTAGCTTTTGATTTTCGAAAGGATTGGCAACCGGCGCAGATTTTTATCAAATACAATCATGAGGTGCTATACGGTGAGGAAATTCGGGCTTTGTTAAGTTGGCAGGGTCAGATCAGTCATCATAATTTTAATGATGGTGGCACCCAAATTGAGATTCATTGGACAAATGGGTCAGAAAAATCTGGAGAATTTACTGACGAAAATTAAATTTGAACAGTAGGATTAGAGAAAATGCTGACGGATTTTCTGTTAAAGAAAAAGGACTGACGGGAGTGCGGTGCTGCTCACATTTTCTAAATAAAAGAAGAAAGAATTGAAGAAATGACTAATAAAAAATACAAGGGTTATTTGATTGACCTTGACGGCACGATTTATCTCGGAAACGCACGGATTCCTGCGGGGGAACGCTTTATTCATCGGCTGCAAGCGGCGCAAATTCCTTATCTTTTGGTGACGAATAATACGACAAAAACGCCAGAAGTTGTGCAACGGCGCTTGAAAAATCAGTTTGATATTGATACACCATTAGAAACGATTTATACGGCAAGTTTGGCTACTGTTGATTACATGAATGATTTAGGCTTGGAAAAATCGGTTTATATTATCGGTGAGGATGGGCTGAAAGAGGCGATTTACGAGGCGGGCTACAAGAAAGACCGAGAAAATCCAGCTTACGTCGTGGTGGCTTTGGACACTGATTTGACTTACGAAATGCTCGTTTTGGCAACACTTGCGATTCATAAAGGGGCGAAATTTATTGGAACAAATCCTGATTTGAATTTGCCAAATGAGCGCGGATTGACGCCTGGTGCGGGTTCGCTGATTAAAATGCTTGAAGCAGCAACGCGCGTTGAGGCAACAATTATTGGTAAGCCAGAAAAAATTATCGCGGATAAGGCTGTTGAAAAATTGGGACTTCCTAAAGCAGATTTGCTGATGGTGGGCGACAATTATTTGACAGATATTCACACAGGAATTGACAATGGCATTGATAGCTTATTGGTTACCACAGGCTTTACCAAGCCAGAAGAAGTGCCACATTTGCCCATTGCACCAACGCACGTTGTGGCGAGTCTTGACGAGTGGGAAGTTTAAAGACGTCAGCATATTTTCTGACTGACACAACTTTTCGTCAGCAAAATTTCTGAGAAAAAACACTGACACAACTTTTCGTCAGCAAAATTTCTGAGTGAAAACACTGACGCAACTTTCCGTCAGTAAAATCTTTGAGAAAAAACACTGACGCAAATTCTCGTCAGTAAAATCTCTGAGAAAAAACGCTGACGCAAATTCTCGTCAGTAAAATCTCTGAGAGAAAACACTGACGCAACTTTCCGTCAGTAAAATCTCTGAGAAAAAACGCTGACGAAATTCCGTCAGTAAAAATTCACAGAAAAAACCAATCAAATCAGCCCAAAGGAGTCCGTATGCGCGATAAAATTATCTTTTCTCTAAGTATTTTGTGGGTCATTGCGCTCTCGGTGAGCTTGACTATTTTCCTTGCGATTCCGCTCTTTGGACTTGAAATTTCCTGGTATCATCTGACTGAAATTGCTCAAATGAATGCGGCTCAGCTCTGGCACAATTTTCTTGCGCTCATGAATTATCTGGTCAATCCTTTTGTAAATCAGCTGAAAATGCCCGACTTCCCCTCCTCCGCCAGTGGTTTAAAGCATTTTGCCGAAGTTAAACAACTTTTTATGCTGGCGTTTGCACTCGTTTTGGCACTTTTGCCAGCCCTCATCCTCTTTGTCAAAGAAAATCTACTGATGATTTTTCATAACGCCCTGCGCGTTGTGATGATTTTTCCTTTGGCAATGGGCCTTGTTGCTTGGCTCATTGGTTTTGATCGTTTCTTTGTCGCTTTTCATGAAGTGCTTTTTCGGGATAATAGCTGGCTTTTTGACCCAGCGACCGACCCGATTATCAATGTTTTGCCTGAACAATTTTTCATGCATACTTTCTTAATTTTTGTCGTAATTTACGAACTTGTATTCTTTTGGCTTTATCGGCGGGGAAGTTTATTCACCAAAAATAAATAAAAAACTGTTCTAACGAGCAGTTTTTTCTATTTCCGAACATTTCCAAGACTTTTTCAACAAAATGGCAGTAAAAATTTTAAAAATAAATCCGAATAAGCTAAAATAAAGAAGGAAGGTTGGGCAAACAGAGATTTTACAATCGCTCAACCAGCGAAGCCGTAAGGTTTGGTCGGTCTTTCTGTAAGCAAAAAATTCCAAGCATAAACAGCTTAAAGGGAGAAAAATATGAACAATCTCAACTCAGTATTTGACTACGAAGATATCCAACTCATTCCGAACAAATGTATCATTAACAGCCGCCAAGAAGCTGATACCAGCGTTAAACTTGGCAAATATACCTTCAAATTGCCCGTTGTTCCTGCCAATATGCAGACAATTATTGACGATAAAATTGCTGAAATGTTAGCTAAAAACGGTTATTTTTACATCATGCACCGCTTTGAGGCAGAAAACCGATTGGCGTTCATCCAAAAAATGCACGCGCAAGGCTTGATTGCTTCGATCTCCGTTGGAGTAAAAGCCGATGAACACGCCTTTATCCGAGAAATTTCAGCGCAAGCAGTCATTCCTGAATTTATCACGATTGACATCGCCCACGGTCACGCAGAGTCTGTCATCAAAACCATTCAACTCATCAAACGCTTGATGCCACAAACCTTTGTCATTGCTGGAAATGTTGGCACACCGGAAGCCGTTCGTGAACTTGAAAATGCTGGTGCCGATGCGACAAAAGTCGGCATTGGTCCAGGTAAAGTCTGCATCACCAAAGTCAAAACAGGATTTGGTACAGGCGGATGGCAATTAGCAGCTGTTAAATGGTGTGCAAAAGCCGCTAGCAAACCTGTCATTGCCGACGGAGGCATCCGAACTCACGGAGACATCGCTAAATCAATCCGCATGGGAGCAACAATGGTTATGGTCGGCTCACTTTTTGCCGCTCACGAAGAATCTCCAGGTCAAACCATCGAAAAAGATGGACAACTTTTCAAAGAATATTTCGGCTCAGCCTCAGAATATCAAAAAGGCGAACACAAAAACGTTGAAGGAAAGAAAATCATTTTGCCACATAAAGGTTCACTCAAAGATACCTTGAAAGAAATGCAAGAAGACCTTCAAAGCTCAATTTCTTACGCTGGGGGTCGTGATTTATCTGCACTCACCAAAGTTGATTACGTAGTCGTGAAAAATTCAATTTGGAATGGCGACGGCATTTAAAAATAAAACATCCACTAAAAAATAGTAAGATAAAAGTCCGTGAATTTCATTTCACAGGACTTTTTCTTTACACAGATGACGCCAGTCAACCTTTATTTTTCCACGCCAATTTTTTATTTCCCTTATAGAGCTCCACCGTCGTCCAAATGAGTAAACAAAGAACGATAACAATAATAAGAAGCGCAAGTATCTCCGAGAGAGGAGCGAACTTTTCAGGGAAAAAGTTTTTAATTTGATCAGGAATACTGATTAAATTAAGATAAGTGAGCGAAAGGACAGAAAACCAACCCAGTACTTGTATGAACCAATTATTTTTAAATTCTCCCATTTCGGATTTACTATTAGTCAACATTAACAAAGGAATAATTGAAAAAGGTAGGGCAAAAGCGAGAAAGACTTGAGAATTATTCATGAGGTTATTGATCGCCTCATGCTGCCTTTTTAAGCTGTAGCCTTTTGTCATGAGTACACAAATGAGCACAGGAAGGACTGAAAGCAGCCGAGTGACTAGTCGCCGCGCCCAAACCGGCAGATGCATATGAATGAAACCTTCCATGATAACTTGACCTGTCAAAGTTCCTGTAATTGTAGAATTTTGTCCCGAAGCAAGTAAAGCTACCGCAAATAAGGTCGATAAAGCGCCTGTTTTAGCAACTTCCGCAAGAGGCCCATTACTCAAAAGCGAAGGAGTAGAAAGGGCATCATAAAGTCCAAAGAAAGAAGGATCATCAATCACCCCAGTTTTAAAAACAGCCACACCCATAATCAATAATAATGAATTTACAACAAAAGCAATAGAGAGCTGAATGTTAGAATCCCAAGTTGAGAATCTGACTGCTTTTTTCACTTCTTTTTTATCTGCACGATTAAGCGCCCTACTTTGAGAAATTGACGAGTGCAAATAGAGATTGTGAGGCATAACAGTTGCTCCTATAATTCCCAATGCTCCTGTTAGTGGTGTCATGCCCGCTATTGAAGGAGAAGAGGAGAAGGTGCGACTATTAGGAATGAAACCTTGAAGCATTTCTTTCAAATTAGGGCTAGAAAGTGCCACCTGATAGATGAAGATGCAGAGGATAACTAGGATTAAACAGATGACCAGCGCTTCGATTTTTCTAAATCCAACTTTAGTTAATAAGAGAAGAATAAAGACATCAAAGACGGTGATAAACACAGCTAAGATGAGGGGAATATTAAAAAGTAAATAAAGCGCGATGGCTGCTCCAATGACTTCGGCGATGTCAGTAGCCATGATTGCAAGCTCCGTTAAGACCCAAAGCACGAAGCCTAAAGGCTTACTTGTCCGTGCACGAATCGCTTGAGCCAAATCCATCTGACTGACAATTCCTAACTTTGCCGACATATACTGCAAGAGCATTGCGATGAGACTTGACATCAAGATAACAGAAATGAGCAAATACTGAAAATTTTGGCCCCCAGTAATCGAAGTTGACCAGTTACCAGGATCCATATATCCCACTGCGACTAGCGCTCCGGGCCCAGAATAAGCAAGGAGTGTTTTGAAAAAGCTTGAGTCCTTGGGGACTTTGACTGTGCTATTTATTTCTTCTAAAGATTTACCATTGGGATGCTGGACGAATCGATGGCGTTGATTTTTTTGATTGTTCATGTTTATCTTTTCTAAGTGTAAAATTTAAATGTCAGAAATTTTTAAGACAAAGCATCAGAAATTTGTCCTGTTCGCTGAATCACACGGATTTTATCTTGTAAAAATAGAGGAATAATGATCATTTTTTCGTTGTCTTCCTTGATGATTAAAGAATTGTCTTGAAGAACTTCTATAATGGTGATGAGATGAGGAAGGGGTTGTTTAAGTTTTCGGAAAAAATCCAGTCCTTCATTATCTAGAGCAGTGATAGCATAGCTTTTATTTGTTTCAGCCTGATTTAGAGTAATTTCTACATTATTCTCCGTCCAAAAAAGTTCGGACGGAATTGAAGAGCCGTGAGGATCTTTCTGAGGATAATCAAGGAGTGCATAGAGCGACTCAACAAGCTTGGGCGAGGAAGCGTGCTCCAAGTTTTCAGCTTCTTCATGGACTTCTTTAGTAGAATAGCCCAATTTTTCCACCAAAAAAGTTTCCCATACCCGATGACTCTTTAAGATAAAACGTGCTTGAGTCACTCCGCTCGGTGTTAAGGTCATCCCGCGGTAAGGAAAATAGTCAACAAGTCCTTTTTTAGAGAGGCGGTTGACCATTTCGGTGACGCTAGGATTAGCCACAGATAGCCTTTGCGCCACCTGATGAATGCTTACAGACGCTTTGGTATCTTTCTTTTCTAGGGTATAGATTGCTTTGAGATAATCTTGTTCAGTTTTTGATAATGTTAACACTTTCTCATCTCCCGTGTAATGATAATAGCAATAGTATAGCATATGTTATCTAATTTGGCAAAAAGATTAGGTTGACCTAAATTATAAAATATTTCAACCCTAAAAAATCTTTCTTAGTTACTGTGAGAACCGAACATTTGATTCTTCTTTTCTAAAATTGTTCGCTTTTATTAGTGAAATCTTCATAAAATTTTGCTATAATACTATTTCAGGGGTTGAAAGCCCCCTTGAAATATCATCTTATTTATACCTGGGATATGGCTGGGCGTTTCTACCTCGTACCGTAAATGCGAGACAATAAGGAAATTCAATTTTTCAATAAAATTAGATTTCTTTTTTTGCGTATTTGAAACGCCCTGTTAATTCAGTTTAACAGGGCGTTTTTTGTTTACTTTTGGGCAAAAGTAGCACCGAATTTATTAAGGAGAACCAATGAAATTATTAGAAGACCGCATTCATACAGATGGTCAAGTGTTAGGGGAGGATATCCTCAAAGTTGACCGTTTTTTGACTCACCAAGTTGATTATGCTTTGATGAGGGCGATTGGTGAACGTTTTGCCGCAGTTTATGCGCAAGCAGTAGTTACAAAAGTGGTCACTATTGAAGCCAGTGGCATTGCGCCAGCACTTTATACAGCAGAAGCACTTCAAGTTCCGCTTGTCTTTGCTAAAAAAGCCAAAAATGTCACGATGAATGACGAATTACTCTCTACTGAAGTCTACTCTTTCACTAAAAAATTGACTTCAACTGTACAGATTTCTAAGAAACTCATTGAAGAGACTGACAAAATCCTAATCATTGATGATTTTTTAGCAAATGGTCAAGCCGCACTTGGGCTACTAGAGTTAATGCATCAAGCTGGTGCTGATGTTGCTGGAATGGGAATCGTTATCGAAAAATCATTCCAAAATGGTCGTCAACAACTTCTAGAAAAAGGGATAAAACTGACAAGTCTTGCCCGCATTGCTCAGTTTGAAAATGGTCAAGTCCGCTTTGCCCTAGCCGATGACCTTGCTTTCGATTAAAATTAAGCCAAAATAAGAAAATAAAGAAAAATTGAAGGAAAACTAAAAAATGTTTCAAAAAACAAAAGAAAACCACTCCAAATCTGCCCTTTTGGGTCTGCAGCATCTTTTAGCGATGTATTCGGGATCTATTTTGGTTCCGATTATGATTGCGAGCGCACTTCATTATTCGCCGACACAATTGACTTATCTGATTTCTACTGATATTTTCCTTTGTGGCTTTGCGACTTTTTTACAGTTGCAACTGCGCAAACATTTTGGAATTGGCTTGCCGGTGGTACTAGGTGTAGCTTTTCAATCTGTTGCGCCATTGATTATTATTGGTCAAAATCATGGTTCTGGTGCGATGTTTGGTTCATTGATTGTTGCGGGAGTTTTTGTGATTTTAATTTCTGGCATTTTTTCAAAAATCCGTAAACTATTTCCTCCGATTGTCACAGGTTCTGTGATTACAACGATTGGTTTGAGCTTAATTCCGGTGGCAATTGGCAATATGGGTAATAATGTGGCGAAGCCAACGTTGCAAAGTTTGATTTTGGCCCTCTTCACATTGGCTGTTATTTTGTTGATTAACATTTTTGCTAAGGGTTTTCTCCGTTCAATTGCGATTTTAATTGGTTTGATTGCTGGTACAATTTTGGCGGCTGGCATGGGTTTGGTTGATTTTAATGTCGTCGGACAAGCACCGTGGGCACATTTGCCTCAGCCTTTCTATTTTGCTGCACCAAAATTTTATTTAGTAGATTCGTTGATGATGATTATCATTGCTGTTGTTTCCCTCGTTGAATCAACGGGTGTTTATCTGGCGTTAGCCGATATTACGGGTGAAAACCTTGATGAGCAACGCTTACGCAATGGTTATCGTGCCGAAGGTTTTGCCGTTTTGTTAGGTGGAATTTTCAATACTTTCCCTTATACTGGCTTTTCGCAAAATGTCGGCTTGGTGCAATTGTCAGGCATCAAAACACGTAAGCCGCTTTATTACACAGCTGCTTTCTTGCTTGTTTTGGGTTTGATTCCTAAATTTGCAGCCATTGCTCAGTTGATTCCGAATCCTGTCTTGGGCGGTGCTATGCTTGTGATGTTTGGTATGGTGGCAACACAAGGTGTAAGAATGCTTGGTCAAGTAGACTTTGAAGGTAATCAAAATCTGCTTATCGCTGCCGTTTCAGTGGCAATGGGAGTTGGTTTTAACTCTACAAATTTGTTTTCAGCTTTACCTAGCTTCATCCAGCCCTTTGTTTCTAATGGCATTGTGATGAGTACTGTAGCTGCGATTGTTTTAAATTTAATTTTCAACCATAAGAAAGCACCACAAAAAGAAAAAGTTTCTCAAGCCGAATTGATTAATTCATAAGAATAATATAAAAAAGCGAGCACATAAGGCTCGCTTTTTTTAGTAGATAATATTTTATCAGAGGACTGGATGAACTTTTTTACTGACGTAAAGTTACGTCAGTAAATTTACTTCAATTTGTCTTTTTCGTAAGTATGTATGCGTTCTAAACCGCGGAAATTTTGCTGACGAATGGCTTCATAGACAATCATGCAGGCACAATTTGACAGATTGAGCGAGCGGACGTGTTCATCATTCATCGGAATGCGAATGCATTCGTCGCGATGTTCATGCATAAATGCTTCAGGTAAGCCAGTGTCTTCTCGTCCAAACAAGAAGTAGTGATCAGAGCTGTCATCAGAATAATCCACGTCAGAATAAACTTGCTCGGCGAATTTGCTGACCAAATAAAGCTTGCCACCGTCAACAATTGAGTTCATGAAGTCCTGCAAGTTTTTGTGGTAAATAATATTGACCTTGTCCCAATAATCCAATCCTGCACGTTTGAGATTTTTATCTGAAATTTCAAAGCCAAACGGCTCAATCAAATGTAAAGTAGTGTTTGTCGCAGCACAAGTCCGCGCAATATTTCCCGTATTAAAATGAATACGTGGTTCAAAAAGAGCGATATGATTCATAAAAAGTACACTTTCTTATCTAAAAAAAATAGAAATCAGCCAGAGAAAATACTGACGAAAAAATCCGTCAGAGAGAATTTGCTGACGTAACTTTACGTCAGTAAAAATGGAGGTAATTTCTGTTAAAATCATTAAAAATAAGCCTAAAAAACAAAAAAACTAGACCCCTCGGAGTCAATCTCAGCAAGAAGTCTAGTTGGGGGACTAATTTGCTTTAATCATAACAGGAAAGATTGAAACAAACTAATGTAATTATTATGATAACACTTATTTTCAAATTTGTAAAGGAAAAAGTGAATTTTTTTAATAAAATTCATTGTTTTTTTGTATAAAGCAGGAAAATAAAGCCTTGATGAAGAAAACTTGACAAAGCGAAAATGTTAAAAATTTGCTATAATAGTAAAAGTGAAAATTCTCTGAAGGGGACTGCGATGATTATTGGAATATGGGCCGAAGACGAGCAAGGACTTATCGGCAAAAACGAAAAAATGCCTTGGCGCCTGCCAGCTGAGCAGCAACATTTTAAAGCGACAACCATGAATCAAGTCATTCTCATGGGGCGCAAAACCTTTGACGGCATGAACAAGCGCGTTTTACCTGGACGTTTAAGCATTGTTTTGACGCGAGATGAAAATTACAGCTCAGAAAATGAAAACGTGCTTGTTTTGCACAGTCCTAAAGAAGTTCTTGAGTGGTACAAAAACCAAGAAAAAGACCTTTTTATTACAGGTGGTGCTGAGATTTTAGCCCTTTTTGAACCCGAACTTGAATTGCTCTATCGCACGGTTGTTCATGGTAATTTTGAAGGTGATGCCTACTTTCCGAGTCAATTTGCTTGGGAAAATTATCAAGAAATTTCACAAAGCACCTATCATAAAGATGCGCAAAATCCCTACGATTTTACCATCAAAAAATATAAAAGAGTAAAATAAGATGACGAAATCAATTTTTGGGCTATTTACAGCCCTCCTTTGTTGGGTTAGTATTGTCATTGCCATTCAGTGTTTCCGTAAAAAGCGCTGGGGCTTAGGCACACTCTTTGTGCTCAATGCTTTTACTAACCTCGTAAACGCCATTCATGCCTTTTCTGGCACGCTGTTTTAAAATTAGGAATTAAAAAGAATTATGCCAAATAATACACTTACCCCAGATATCCATTGCTCATTTTGTGGAAAAAGCCAAGATGATGTCAAAAAAATGATTGCCGGATCAGACGTTTACATTTGTAACGAATGTATCGAACTTTCAACGCGCATTCTTGAAGAAGAAATGCAGGAAGAAAAAACTTCGGAAATGCTCGAAGTAAAGACACCACGTGAAATGTTAGAACTGCTCAACGCCTATGTCATTGGGCAAGAAAGAGCCAAAAGAGCTCTTGCCGTAGCTGTTTATAATCATTACAAACGAATCAATTTCTCAGGAAGTAAACTTGCCGAGGATATTGAACTCCAAAAATCAAATATTTTGCTGATTGGCCCGACAGGTTCAGGGAAAACTTTCCTTGCTCAAACCCTCGCAAAGTCGCTCAATGTTCCTTTTGCAATTGCCGATGCAACCAGTTTGACAGAAGCAGGTTATGTCGGTGAAGATGTCGAAAACATCTTACTCAAACTCTTGCAAGCCTCTGATTTCAATATTGAACGCGCAGAACGTGGGATTATTTATATTGATGAGATTGATAAAATCGCTAAAAAATCAGAAAATGTCTCTATCACCCGTGACGTTTCAGGTGAAGGTGTCCAACAAGCCCTTTTGAAAATTATTGAAGGAACTGTAGCTAGTGTGCCACCACAAGGCGGGCGTAAACACCCTAACCAAGAGATGATTCAAATCGATACCAAAAACATTCTCTTTATCGTCGGTGGCGCCTTTGACGGGATCGAAGAAATCGTTAAACAACGTTTAGGTGAAAAAATCATCGGTTTTGGTGCCAATAATAAAAAATTGAGCGAAGAAGATTCTTATATGCAAGAAATCATCGCCGAAGACATTCAAAAATTTGGATTGATTCCCGAATTTATTGGTCGTCTACCGATTGTTGCTGCTTTAGAACGTCTGACAGAAGAGGATTTAATTCGTATTTTGACCGAACCTAAAAATGCGCTGATTAAACAATATCAACAACTTTTATTCTTTGACGGCGTTGATTTAAACTTTACGCAGGATGCTCTTTTTGCAATTGCTAAAAAGGCCATTGAGCGTAAAACAGGAGCGCGTGGACTTCGTTCAATCATAGAAGAAACAATGATGGACATCATGTTTGAAGTGCCAAGTGACGACGAAATCACTAAAGTTGTCATCAACGCAGAAGTTGTCGATGGTAAAGCAGAACCCCAAATGATACGAAAGACTGAAAAAAATGACGATTAATACAAATAACCTTAGCCTGACCATCTCGGCAGCTTCAAAAAAGCAATATCCAGAAAATGATTGGCCTGAGATTGCGCTTGCAGGACGTTCAAACGTTGGGAAATCAAGCTTTATCAATACATTGCTCAACCGAAAAAATTTCGCCCGCACTTCTGGACAACCAGGGAAAACACAACTCTTGAACTTTTACAATATTGATGATCAAGTTCACTTTGTTGACGTGCCCGGCTATGGTTACGCCCGCGTTTCCAAAAAAGAACGTGAAAAATGGGGTAAAATGATTGAAGAATACCTCACCACTCGCGAGAATTTACGTGCGGTCGTTAGTCTAGTTGACATCCGTCATGAGCCCTCAGAAGATGACATTATGATGTATGAGTTTTTGAAATACTACCATATTCCAGTCATTTTGGTCGCAACAAAAGCGGATAAAGTAGCGCATGGCAAATGGAACAAGCACGAATCAATCATTAAAAAAGCGATAAAATTTGACAGTACCGATGATTTTATCATCTTCTCATCTACGGATAAAACAGGAATCGAAGAAGCTTGGAAAGCGATTGTAAAATATCTCTGAAAATATTGCTATGAAGAGATTCATAGCCTTTTTGACACTCAAAGTTGGAGAAATATGTATAAAATAAAGCTAAACAATATGAAATTTAAAGCCCATATTGGTGTTCTTCCAGAAGAAAAAGTGGTCGGTCAAAATATTGAAGTCGACCTCATTGTTGAAACAAACTTTGATTTTTCTGGATTAGACCAATTGGAAGAGACCCTATCTTACGTTGATTTTTATGAGGCCACCGCACAAATTATTGCGACTTCTAGAGCAGATTTGATTGAAAATTTAGCTTTTGAGATTATAAGAGCTGTCAAAGCAAGCTCTGAACGAATTGCAGCAGTCGAAATTCATCTTAGAAAATTAGCGGTACCAATTGAAGGCATTTTTGATTCTGCTGAGATTGAAATGCGTGGCTGATTTAAAAATGTAGTGTTTATGAAGGAGTAAAAGATGCAAACCATTTATTTAAGTTTAGGGAGTAACATGGGTGATCGTCAGTATCATCTGCATGAAGCGGTACGTCTATTGGGTGAACACCCCCAAATTATTATTGAAAAACAATCAAAATTTTATGAAAGCTCACCAGTAGGTGGTGTCAAACAAGATGATTTTATCAATTTAGCTTTAAAAATCTCAAGTCTCCTTTCTCCGCAAGAGTTGCTGACTTACCTTCATGAGGTTGAAGCAAAATTACAAAGGGTTCGCAAGATTCATTGGGGCCCTCGAACCATTGACATTGATATTTTATTCTATGGTGATTTAGAAATACAAGAAGAGCATTTAACGATTCCTCATTCTCAAGTTTTTCAACGCCTATTTGTGCTAGTCCCTCTGCTAGAGCTTGTTCCAGAAGATTTCAAGTATCATGAGAAACTCCGAAAAGCAATTCAACAGCTGTCAGAAAGCCAACAAAAACTGGTTATTGTCCCTGAAGAGATTGCCCTAGACAACGTATTGAATCGGCAGTCAAGGAAATTTTGTTTGCTGTTGGTGAAAATCCGCAACGAGAAGGTTTATTAGAAACGCCTCAACGAGTAGCTAAGATGTACGAGGAAATCCTTTCATCACAGCGTTTAAGTCAATTTGAAGAATACAAGTTGTTTGAGATTGATCCAACAAAAACAGACTCTACTGTTCTTATTAAAGATATTCCGTTTTATTCAATGTGCGAACACCATATGCTCCCCTTCTTTGGGAAAGCTCATGTAGCCTATATTCCGCAAGAAGGACGAATTATTGGCTTATCCAAGATTCCTCGCTTAGTGGACTATGTGTCACGTAAACTTTCGGTACAAGAAAATGTTACGCATGATATTGCGGATATTCTCACAGAAATTCTCAATCCTAAGGGCGTTGCTGTCCTTGTTGAGGGGCGCCATATGTGCGTTGAGATGCGTGGGGTCAAAAAGTTAAGCTCTCTTACGAAAACCAGCTATTTTTTAGGTGAATTTAAAGAAAATAGTGAAAAAAGAATGGAATTTTTGGAAAGTCTATGATAAAAATCAGTGAATTAGCACAGGACAATTTTTCTCTAAAAAATATCGGTATCAAATTTGCCGAAATTTCTGCTCAAGAACGACTCTGGCTCAATCAAAAGCTGGAGCGAAACGGGAGTAAAGTTTGGCTGACTCCTGATGAGCTTTTACTTTTTTTAAGTATTGATGAGCTGGCTTTTTTGATTGAACATTTTGAAGAAGGAATGATTAAAAGTCAGTTGCGCACGATTTATGACCGGCACTTAGTGATTTTTTCTGGTAAAAATTTTAGATTTGATTTGACGAGAAAACCAATTGTTTATTCTATTGTCAATGTCACGCCGGATTCTTTTTATGATGGTGCGGCTGAAAATTTGACACTAAGCCATATTCTCAAACGGGTAGAGTCGGATTTGGAAAATGGTGCAGCTGTACTTGAATTAGGTGGTAAGTCTTCGCGACCAGGCTATTCGGATATTAGTCCGCGTGAAGAATGGCAAAGACTAGAAAAACCTTTGAAAGAGATTAAAAAGCATTTTCCGAAAGCAATTTTAGCGGTTGATAGTGATGAAGCAGAAGTCATGGAAGCAGCGCTGGATGCCGGTGTTGATATTATTAATGATATTGATGGCTTTGATCAGCCGGATAAACTGCAAGTTATTGAACATTATCGTCCAGCAGTTGTTGCGATGAATAATGGGCGGCAGGGCTTTAAATACGCCAATAATGTCTTTGAAGAATTACCTGCTTTTTTCCAGCACAAAAGTCAAGAATTACAAGAATTGGGCCTGCATAAAGAACAAATCTGTGTTGATGCTGGAGTTGGTTTTTTCTCAGGAGATTCAGGAGTGGACAGTGTTCAACGAGTGAAAACAACTGAAATGTTAAGCCGTTTAGGCTTACCAGTCATGATTGCAATTTCACGTAAATCATTTATGGGAAATGTTTTTGGTGTGAATGGTGAGGAAAGACTGTTTTCTACGTTAATGTTTGAAGCCCAAATGGTCGCCGATGGTGGCCGGATCTTACGAGTACATGATGTCAAGGAGACTAAACGGTTACTTGATGCGATTGAAATTTACCAAAAATTCTGATGAACAATAAAAAAGAAATTGACCAAATTCAAAGCCTTTATCTTTTTGAGGATGAAGAAAAATTAAATGAAGTCTGCGCCTTATTAGCCAATGCGAATTTTGAATTGCGAGGCAGAGAAAATCCTAATTTACAACTCTCGGCGAGTGGTTTGGTTTTTGAGGATGAAAAATTATTTTTTATTGAACATCCTTATCAAAAAATTTGTCTTCTGCCCGCAGGACACGTGGAATTGGGAGAAAGCCCAGAAGAAACGGCTCGCCGAGAATTCCAAGAAGAAACAGGTTTTTTTGTTGAAGACCTAGCGCGCTTGGTAGATGTCAACCTCATCAAAATACCTTTCAATGAAAAAAAGGATGAGAAGGAACATTGGCATATTGATTTTCGCTATTTGCTTAAGAAAAAGCAGATGAAGCCAGAACTTGCTGAACTTCCAGTCTTTTTATTGACGGAAAATGAGGCGCCACAAGAGTTTCAAAAGTATTATCACTTTAAAAATAAATGAGAAGAAGGTTAAAAATGTCTGTTGAAGAAGCATTGGAATGGATTCATTCGCGTTTAAAATTTAATATTCGTCCTGGTTTGAGCCGTGTTGAAGGACTTTTGAAGTTATTGGGAAATCCAGAAACGGAATTATCGATGATTCATGTGGCTGGAACAAATGGTAAAGGCTCGACTGTTGCTTTCACACGGTCAATCTTTATGCAGGCTGGTTTGAAAGTGGCTTCTTTTACAAGTCCTTTTATCGAGTCTTTTGGCGAGCGAATGAGCATCAATGCACAAGCAATTCCAGATGAAAAACTGATTTATTATGTGGAAATGATTCAACCTTTGGTTGAAAAAATGGATGCTGATGAAGTCTTAGCTGGCATTACTGAGTTTGAAATAATCACAGCGATGGCTTTTCGTTATTTTGCGGACGAGAAGGTTGATTTGGCAGTTATTGAAGTTGGGCTTGGTGGACTTTTGGATAGTACCAATGTTATCACTCCAGTGGTTTCAGGGATTACAACGATTGGTTTAGATCACATTGATATTTTGGGGTCAACGATTGAAGAAATTGCTGCTCAAAAGGCTGGGATTATCAAACCAGGTATTCCAGTTGTGACGGGAAACATTGAATTGAAAGCCTTACGGGTCATTTGGGAAGTTGCTCGAAAAAATACGGCTCGTGTCTACCAGTTTGGTTATGATTATAAAGTAGAACTTGAAGCAGCTGAGCATTTTACTTTTCAAGCTAAGCAAGAAATATTGCCTCATTTGGAAAAATCGCTGGTTGGGCTGCATCAGGTAGAAAATGCTGCAATGGCAATCGAGCTGGCCTTGGTCTATGCTGATAAAGTGGGTTTGAATTTGACGGAGGAAGTGATTCGGGCCGGAATTCGAGAGGCTTTCTGGCCAGCCCGTATGGAAAAGCTGGGTGAAAAACCTTTGATTTTGCTTGATGGTGCGCATAATGTTCATGCGATGACGCGTTTGTTGGAAAATTTGAAAGCAGAGTTTTCTGGTCGTAAGCTTACGATTATTTTTTCAGCAATTACCACTAAAGATATTCAGCACATGATTAGAATGTTACAGACGGTGGCGGATTCGCGTTTGATTTTGACGACTTTTGATTACCCTAAGGCGCTTAAGTTAGCGGATTTTGAGGCTTTAGAAGATGAAGGGGTTGAATTGGCTCCAAGCTGGCAAGCGGCTTTAGTTCAACTGAAAAAAACGTTAGCCGATGATGAGGTTTTAATTGTGACAGGTTCACTCTATTTTTCATCGCAGGTTCGCGAATTTCTTTTGGAAAATCGGAAGACTGCTCAGCTCTAATAAAAATTTAAGAATATCCTAGTGAGTGATATTGGGGAGGAAAAAACTATTTTGATCGTATTAGCAGGGACTATTGGGGCAGGAAAATCAAGTTTAGCAAAAGCTTTGGGAGAACATTTACAGACTGATGTTTTTTATGAAGCGGTAGATAATAATCCTGTTTTGGATCTTTATTATCAGGATCCGCAAAAATATGCCTTTTTATTGCAAATTTATTTTTTAAATAAGCGTTTTGAGTCGATAAAACGGGCTTATCAGCAGGATAATAATGTATTAGACCGTTCGATTTTTGAAGATGAGCTTTTCTTGACTTTGAATTATAAAAATGGCAATGTGACCAAAACAGAGCTGGATATTTATAAGGAATTGCTCGACAATATGCTCGAAGAGTTGGAAGGAATGCCTAAAAAGCGGCCAGATTTGCTGGTTTATATCGATGTTTCTTTCGAAACGATGCTGACGCGAATCGCGCAACGGGGCCGTTCTTTTGAGCAAATTGAAACGCAAGCGGGCTTGAAAGCCTACTATCATCAAGTTCATGGAGAATATCCGGAATGGTTTGAGCAGTATGATGTGTCACCAAAATTGCGAATTGATGGGGATGCGATTGATTTTGTCAATAATCCTCAGGATTTGCAGTTGGTGCTTGAGCAAATTGACGGGGCTTTGAAAAAGTTAGATTTGCTATAAAAAAGTGAAGAATTAGTAGAAATTACTGATTCTTTTTTGACATTTTTACTGACGTAAATCAAAAATACAATTACGTCAGCAAATTCTCTATGCTGTCGACGTTTACGTCAGCATTTTCTCTGATGGATTGACTTTCGTCAGTAAATTTTCTGTTTATTTTGACTTTGGCAGTTATTTTTTTAGATAAAAATGTTATAATATTAAGAAAATAATTGATTATGCTTGTCAAATATAGACAACGAGATTTTTTTTAGGACAATGGGGGGCCACATGGCAATAAAAATAGCAATACTAGGATTTGGAACAGTTGGGACAGGCTTGCCTTTCTTGCTTTCAGAAAATAAGGAGAAACTTGCAGCACTTTTGGGTGAAGAAATTGTGATTTCTAAAGTTTTGATGAGAAGTGAAGAAACGATTGAAGCGGCTCGCAAGGAAGGCTTCTCTTATGATTTTGTCTTATCAGTTGATGATATTTTGGCAGATTCTGAGATTTCTATCGTGGTTGAACTCATGGGACGTCTGGAGCCAGCAAAAACTTATATTTCACAAGCTTTAGCAGCTGGAAAATCTGTCGTCACTGCCAACAAAGACTTGTTAGCGGTACATGGAAGTGAACTGCGCGAATTGGCCAAAAAACATCAAGTTGCTCTTTATTATGAGGCGGCCGTCGCTGGTGGCATACCAATCTTACGAACTTTGGCAAATTCATATTCATCAGATAAAATTAGCCACCTCTTGGGAATTGTCAATGGTACAAGTAATTTTATGATGACAAAAATGAGCGAAGAAGGCTGGGCTTATGAAAAAGCACTGCAAAAAGCGCAAGAATTAGGCTATGCCGAGTCGGATCCAACTAATGACGTGGACGGGATTGATGCGAGTTACAAGTTGGCAATTTTAAGTGAATTTGCCTTCGGAATGACGCTTGCACCTACTGAAATCGCGTGTTCTGGTTTGCGAAGCATTCGAAGCACGGATGTCGAGATTGCTCGTCAGCTTGGTTATGTGTTGAAATTAACAGGAGAAATCCGCGAAGTTCAGTCAGGAATTTTTGCTGAAGTCAGCCCAACTTTCCTTCCTAAAAAGCATCCGCTCGCTGCCGTAAATGACGTGATGAATGCTGTATTTATTGAGTCGGTGGGGATTGGGTCTTCCATGTTTTACGGGCCAGGGGCAGGTCAAAAACCCACAGCGACAAGTGTTTTAGCTGATATTGTTCGGGTAGCTAAACGAATCCAAAATGGTACGCTTGGGAAAAATTTCAACGAGTATTCACGCCCGACTCAATTGGCAAATCCAGCCGATGTGATGAACAAATATTATTTTTCAGTCGAAACTCCGGATACCACAGGGCAATTTTTACGATTAGTCCAACTTTTCACAAGTGAAAATGTTTCGTTTGATCAAGTCTTGCAACAAAGAGGCGATGGTGAACGTGCTATTGTCGTCATCATTTCTCACGAAATCAGTCGAACACAACTTGCGGCAGTGATTGAAAAATTACAGCAAGAAGCTGACTTTGACCTGCTTAACTACTTTAAAGTATTAGGAGAATAAGATGAAAATAATCGTACCAGCCACCTCAGCAAATCTGGGTGCGGGCTTTGATTCTATTGGAATTGCGCTTAATTTATATCTCACCGTTGAAGTACTTGAACGCCAAGATTTCTGGCAAATTGATCATAATTTGGGCTCAGAAATTGCGACAGACGAAAATAATCTCTTACTGACGACCTTGTTTGACGTTTTGTCAGCAAAAAAGACCGTTTTGTCAGCAAAATATCATTTAAAAATGACGTCAGCAATTCCTCTGGCGCGTGGATTAGGCTCATCTAGCTCAGTAATTGTCGCGGGTATTGAATTAGCCAATCAGTTAGCCGATTTGAAACTCAGCCCAACAGAAAAATTAGATTTAGCCTGCCAAATCGAGGGGCACCCTGATAACGTAGCACCAGCGATTTTTGGAAATTTAGTCGTCGCAAGTACCGTTGATACTGTCACTAACACGATTAAAGCAGCATTTCCTAACTGTAAATTTTTAGCATTCGTTCCGCACCATGAGTTAAAAACCGTGGAAAGTCGCAAAGTTTTGCCGGAGGTGTTGCCCTACAAAGAAGCGGTGGCAGCAAGCGCCATCGCCAATGTCCTGACGGCAAGCCTGTTGACAGGAGATTTAGAGACGGCAGGTCAAGTGTTGGAAACGGATCGTTTCCATGAGATTTATCGGGCCGCCTTGATTCCCGAATTAGCAATTTTGCGGGAAATTGGACATCAATTTGGCGCCTATGGCACTTATTTGAGCGGCGCTGGCCCAACGGTAATGCTCTTGTGTTCAGATGAAAAACGCCCCTTATTACTCGAAAAAATAAAAGCAACCCAGCTCAAGGGAGAAATTTATGCCCTCGAAATTGATACAAAAGGGCTCCGTGTCGAAAAAAATCTGCCTTAAAAGGAGATTTTTTTTGATTATTTGCTATATAAAATGATATAATCATTAAAGGAAAAAAGAATGAGAAGTAGTTCACTAACTTTCTACATCCTTGATATTTCTGAGGTTTCATCACGTATTTTATAGAAAATTAGAATTAACTGCCAAGTTAATCAAGGCTATTTCATAAAATGTGAACAAAATGAGAAAAATCTCCAGAAACCGTCTGTCGCCCATTGTCTGCTTTTTGAAAGCAAAAGTAAAAAACGAAGGAAATGAAAATGACCCGAACAAGAAAAGCAAAAGTCAGAAATTTAATTATTGCTGCTATGCTGACCGCCTTAGGAATCTTGATTCCTGTAATGATGCCTGCAAAAATTATCATTGGTCCCGCCTCATTTACGCTAGCCTCCCATGTTCCTGTCATGGCAGCGATGTTCTTTAGTCCTGTTATGGCTGCGTTTGTCGCTATTGGAACGACGATTGGCTTTATGATTAGTATCCCTGTCCCAACAATTTGGTTGCGCGCGCTCATGCACCTTCCTGTTATGACAGTTGGTGCTTTGGTTTTAAAGAAATATCCTGAGTTGGTTCACCAAAAAGTTAAAATTCAAATTTTCAATCTTATTTTAGGTATTTTTCATGCTGGTTTAGAAACCTTGGTGGTTTATGTCTTCTACTCACTCGGATTTGCACAAATTGATCAGCACGCGCTCTTTAACTTCTTACTTTTGATTAGTTTTGGCGGTCTGATTCACAGCATGATTGACTTTAATCTCTCCCTTGGACTTTGCAGTGTATTGAGTAAAGCCTTCTCAATTGATATTTTTGAACGAGCAAAATCTTTTTTGATTAGAGAAAAAGCAGAAGTAGAAATTTAAAAAAATAAAAGCCGACATTTTCAGTCTGGCTTTTTAGGTTATAAAAATGAATAAATGTGAAAAAAATAAGCTGTTTTCTGATATAATATTAACTATGTTAAAAGAAATAGACCTTGAAAATATTCCAGATTTGCTTGTCAAATTTGATGAACCTTTATCCAATTACACTTACACCAAAGTTGGTGGTCCAGCTGATATCTTAGCATTCCCGAAAACGGTAGAGGCACTTGTGGCCTTGAGCGAAGCGGCTAAAAAGACGCAGACAGCAGTGACGGTGTTGGGCAACGCTTCGAATTTGATTGTTCGCGACGGTGGAATACGTGGCTTGGTTATTTTGCTTGAAAAGCTAGACACTGTCAAAGTTGCAGGGTACACAATTGAAGCCCAAGCAGGTGCGAAATTAAAAGATGTCACACAGGTGGCCCAAGCAAATGCATTGACTGGCTTCGAATTTGCTTGCGGTATCCCGGGGTCAATCGGAGGTGCTGTCTTCATGAATGCAGGCGCCTATGGCGGCGAAATTGCTCAAGTTTTAGTCAGCTGTAAAGTAATGGACAGTAACGGAAAGATCTCTGTACTGACAGCCAGCGAAATGCAATTTGGTTACCGGCACTCAGCCATTCGGGATAAAAATTTAGTCGTTATCTCCGCAAAATTTGAACTTCAAGCGGGAGATCCTACTCAAATTCAAAATGAAATGAATCGATTGAATTTTTTACGAGAAAGCAAGCAACCACTTGAATATCCAAGTTGTGGCTCTGTTTTCAAACGGCCAGAAGGTCATTTCGCTGGACAATTGATTCAGGAAGCTCACTTGCAAGGTGTGCGGATCGGCGGCGTTGAAGTCAGCAAAAAACACGCTGGTTTCATGGTTAATGTTGCAAACGGAACAGCGACCGACTACGAAGCGCTCATTGCTCATGTGATTAAAGAAGTTGAGCAGCAGACTCAGATTACTCTAGAACCAGAAGTTCGAATTATTGGAGAAAAATAAAAGAAATTTTACTGACGAATCAATTTTTCAACTTGAAATATTCACTAATTTAAGCTATAATTAGTTTTGTTCTGTGCAAACAGAAGATTTGACCGCTCAATTTGTTTCCGTTTTACTGACGGAAATAAAAAAGCCAGAGAAAATACTGACGAAATCTCGTCAGACAGAAAAAATGCTGACGAAAAAAGTTTTTAAAGTTTCGTCAGTAAAATCTCTTTCGCTGATGCAAAAAATTGAGCCAAGGCCAGACGGACAGCCGGGTCAAAAGCCGAAATTGGCGACTTTCGTTGCCTTATTGATTAGCTCGCACTTGTGAGTTATGGGGGTTCTCATTGAACAACCCCACCCAAGAAAAACACGCTTTGGCGCATCAATAAGAGTATTAAAAGTTCTTCTGCTGTATAGACTCTGCACTCGATTTTTTTAATTTTTTGAGCTTTAATTGAGAAATCGAAACTAAAATTGATGATGAAACCAAGCGATTCAGCTTGGTTTTTTGTATGTTTTATATAACGTTTTTGAAAACCAGGGCTAGACTGAAATAAATTGAAGGATTGATGACTAAAATGCCAAAAACAATTATTGAATTTAAAAATGTCAGCAAAACCTATGCTGATACCGATACCACTGTGCTTAAGGACATTTCCTTTGAACTTGAAGAAGGAAAATTCTACACCTTGCTTGGGGCGTCAGGATCAGGAAAATCAACGATTTTGAACATCATTGCTGGCTTGCTGGATGCAACAACAGGCGATGTCATCCTTGATAATAAGCGCATCAACGACCTTCCCGCCAACAAGCGTGACGTTCACACAATATTCCAATCTTACGCTCTTTTTCCTAACATGAACGTTTTTGATAACGTCGCCTTTGCCCTCAAAATCAAAGGAGTTCCCAAAGACGAAATCGCGCAACGTGTGTCTGAGAGTCTAAAACTTGTCCAACTTGCCGGCTACGAAAAACGCTCCATCGCCAAATTATCTGGTGGACAAAAACAAAGGGTTGCCATTGCTCGCGCCATTATTGACCGTCCCAAAGTACTCCTCCTTGATGAATCCCTGTCTGCTTTAGACATGAAACTCCGCAAAGAAATGCAATATGAATTGCGTGAACTCCAGCAAAGTTTGGGCATTACTTTTATTTTTGTCACCCACGACCAAGAAGAAGCATTAGCCATGAGTGACTGGATTTTCATCATGAACGAAGGTGAAATCGTCCAATCGGGGACACCAACAGACATTTATGACGAACCAATCAATCATTTTGTTGCTGATTTTATCGGAGAATCAAATATTCTGAACGGAACGATGATTAAAGACTACTTGGTAGAATTTAACGGTCAAGAATTCGAAGCAGTCGATGGAGGGATGCGCAAAAACGAACCTATTGAAGTTGTCATTCGTCCAGAAGACATCTGGTTTACCCTCCCTGATGAAGGCAAGTTCAACGTTAAAGTAGACACCCAACTTTTCCGTGGCGTCCATTACGAAATCGTAGCCTATGACGAATTCAATAATGAGTGGCTCATTCATTCCACCCATAAAGCCATCGTGGGTGAAACCGTTGGCGTTGACTTTGATCCAGAAGCCATTCACATCATGCGCTTGCACGAAACCGAAGAAGAATTTGACGCCCGCATCGAAGAATACGTCGAAGAAGAAGAACAAACAATTGGACTCGCTAACGCTGTCGAAGAAGAAAATGCCGAAGAAGAAGCCGCCATTCAGGAAGCCGTCAAAGAAGCCCTTGAAAATACAATGGAGCTAACAGAACTTGCCGAAACGGTCAACGAAATCCTCCAAAAACAAGAACAAGAGGCCGCTCAAACGGATGAAAATGGGGAGGACAAAGCGTGACCAAGAGAATTTATTCTGTCCCTTATTTTCTTTGGATTGTCTTTTTTGTCCTCGTTCCACTAGGGATGCTCCTATGGGAATCATTTTTTGATTTGAACGGACATTTTACCTTCGATAACTATATTGCTTATTTTTCTAGCGGCACTTATCTATTGATGACATGGAACTCTGTTCTTTATGCACTGATTATCACCGTAGCAACCCTTGTGATTTCCTATCCTGTTGCCTTTGTATTGACCAAGCTCAAGATGAAACAATTTTGGCTTATGCTCATTATTTTGCCGACTTGGGTTAATCTTCTGCTTAAGGCCTACGCTTTTATCGGTATTTTTGGTAAATATGGATCAGTCAACAACTTTTTGCAATTTTTAGGACTTGGCCGCACACAGATTCTCTTTACAGACGCCAGTTTTATTCTAGTTGCTAGTTATATTTCGATTCCTTTCATGGTTCTACCCATCTTTAATGCCCTCAATGATTTAGATGATAACCTTGTGAGTGCGAGTATGGATCTTGGTGCCTCACGTTTTCAAACCTTCACTCAAGTTATTTGGCCGCTATCGCTCAATGGTGTACGTGCCGGAGTTCAAGCCGTCTTCATTCCGAGCCTCTCGCTCTTTATGTTGACCCGCTTGATTGGTGGAAATAAAGTCATCACACTCGGCACCGCCGTGGAAGAACATTTCCTGACCACACAAAACTGGGGAATGGGTTCAACCATTGCCGTAGTGCTGGTTGTTGCCATGCTTGTTGTTATGCGACTAACCAAAGAAAGGAGAGATTAGACATGAAAAAAAATACATTAGGAAAAGCGTACCTCACTTTTGTGTTGATTCTTTTATATGCCCCAATCTTTTACCTGATTTTTTACGCCTTTAACGCGGGCGGGGATATGAGCAAATTTACAGGCTTTACCTTGGAAAATTTTCAAACTTTATTTGCTGACAGCCGCTTAATCTTGATTGTTGTTCAAACCTTCTTCCTTGCTTTTTTAAGTTCTCTACTAGCGACAGTGATCGGAACAATTGGTGCAATCTATCTGGTCAAACTCAAAGGACGTAAAAAAGAAACCCTCCTAGGATTAAACAATGTTCTCATCGTTTCTCCTGACGTTGTCATTGGGGCATCATTTTTGATTCTCTTTACCCTGATTGGAATGCAACTTGGATTTCTTTCTGTGCTCCTTAGCCACATCGCCTTCTCAATTCCGATAGTGGTTTTGATGGTCATGCCTTTATATCAAGAAATGGATAAATCATTGATTGATGCAGCCAATGATTTGGGAGCAACACCGGCACAAACCATGCGTGAAATCATTTTGCCCTACCTAACACCAGGGATTATCGCCGGTTTCTTTATGGCCTTCACCTATTCACTTGATGATTTTGCAGTAACCTTCTTTGTTACCGGAAATGACTTTACAACAATATCTGTAGAAATCTATTCACGCGCCCGTGCTGGAATTTCTTTAGAAATCAACGCACTCTCGGCTCTAGTCTTTCTCTTTTCAATTTTCCTTGTAATAGGTTATTATTATATTATGAGAGATTCAGATACCGTCGGCAAATCTTCAACCTTAACTTAGAAAAATGACGAAGGGAGAAAAATGAAAAAATTACTCTATTTTCTTGTCGGAATCCTGACAATTATAGTTTTACTCGGTTTTACAGCTAATCGGATGAAAGCCGCTGACGGTGTAAAAACGGCAAATAACAGCCTGACCATTTTCAACTGGGGTGAGTATATTGATCCCGCCTTGATTACAAAGTTTCAGAAAGAAACAGGCTACAAAGTTAATTATATGACTTTTGACTCCAATGAAGCCATGTATTCCAAAGTAAAGCAAGGTGGAACATCCTATGACATCGTTGTTCCTTCAGATTATATGATTGAGAAAATGGCGCAAGAAGGGCTACTCATGAAACTTGATCATACTAAAATCAAAGGCTTGGAAGATGATGACCCCAAATTACTTAATCCAGCATTTGACCAAGGTAACCACTATTCAGTCCCTTACTTCTGGGGAACATTGGGTATCGTTTATAATGCTAAAATCGTCAAAAATCCACCAAAAACTTGGAACGATATTTGGTCACCAACTTATAAAAATTCAATTTTGTTGACGGATAGCGTCCGTGACGTGATGGCAATGGTTCTGAGCAAACATGGCTATTCACTCAATACCACAAATCGTGCCGAACTTGACACAGCTTATCAAAACTTGCTCAAACTAACACCCAATGTAAAAGCAATCCTAGGTGATGAAATCATGAATTATATGATAAACAACGAGACGCCATTAGCCGTTGTTTATAGTGGACAAGCTGCAGAAATGACCGCAGAAAATGAAAATTTACATTATGTGATTCCAGAGCGGACAAACATTTGGTACGATAACCTTGCCATTCCCAAATCTGCTAAAAATGTAAAAGCAGCCTATGCTTTCATCAATTTCATGCAAAAACCACAAAATGCTGCACAAAACGCAGAGTGGGTTGGCTATTCTACGCCTAATACCAAAGGGAAAGCTCTCTTGCCTAAGAGCATTCGAGAAGACAAATCCTTCTATCCTACCGAGTCTGTTATCAAAGACGACGAAGCATATAAAAATCTGACACCTTACTGGACAGGGGTCTATAATGATCTCTATCTTGAATTTAAGATGAATAAATAAAAAGAGCGTTTAATCCCTGTGGTTAAGCTCTTTTTAATTTCTATGTGCCAAATTTTAAATTTTTATTTATCCTATTAAGTATATTTTCTACTTTCTCCAGCTGTTTTAAAACTTAAGGAAATAAAGGAGGTTTTTTATTCAATTTTAATTCAAAGCTTAGAGATCATTTTATCATTGTCCTTTTACAAAGTTTGGTATAATTAAAATACAAATAAAAAGGAGAAGTAAAGTCAATGATAGCGTTGAAAAAAGCAGTTTCCCCCTCTTTGGATAAGGATTTAGTTCCCGTTTTTCTAACGGATGAGACCATGCGAGAGCGCAAGGCTATGCTTTGCTCCAAGATGAAAACCTTTGATTATGATTCGTTAGTTATTTACGCAGATTTAGAGCATGGTGCAAATTTTGAATATCTAACAGGTTTTCTTCCACGATTTGAGGAAGCGTTGTTAGTGTTACATCAGTCTGGAGAGAGTTTTCTAATCTTAGGAAATGAAAATTTAAATAAAGCAGACAAGTCCCGAATTCCTGCAAAAGCTATTCATCTCCCGCATTTTTCTTTGTCTAATCAACCGATGGATCCTGAGAAGAACCTTAACGAAGCTTTCCTTGCATGTGATTTACCGTCCCATGGAAGAGTTGGTTTAGTTGGCTGGAAAAACTTTACGAGTCAAACAGAAGATAATAGGAGCTTATTTGATCTTCCTTATTTTATCGTAGAGACTTTATTCAAAATGTTTCCAAGCGTTACATTTTCGAATGCCACAGCACTTTTTATTGGTGAAGAGGGTGTGCGCACGACAAACAATGCTAATGAATTTGCGCATTATGAGTTCGGGGCTGCTTTAGCTGGAAATTGTATGTTGGAAACAATGAACCGAATCGAGATAGGCAAAACTGAGATGGAGCTGGCTACAAGCTTATCTGCTTTAGGACAAGCTCATAATGTTGTGACCATTTTAGCTAGTGGAGAACGCTTTGTGAAAGCAAATCTCTATCCCACGCATAAACAAATACAATTAGGAGAACGCTTAGCTTTAACCACAGGCTATAAAGGTGGGCTGCAAAGTCGCTCAGGCTATGCCGTAGCAAGACAAGAAGAACTTCCAAAAGGCGAACAAGATTATCTAGAACGCATCGCGATTCCTTACTTTAAGGCTGTTAAAATCTGGTTGGAAACCATCAAAATAGGAATGAAAGGTCAAGAACTGTATCAAGCCATAGAGGCTATCTTGCCTAAAAAGACCTATGGTTGGCATTTAAATCCAGGACATTTGACCGCTGATGAAGAATGGCTAAGCTCGCCCGTATACCCTGAATCAACAGAGCTTTTGCGGAGTGGTATGCTGTTTCAGATTGATATTATCCCCTCAGTTGCTGGTTACAATGGCGTAAGTTGTGAAAGTGGGATTTTCTTAGCTGATGAAGCCTTACGAAAGGAAATTGAGCAGGAGTATCCTGCCCTGTGGCAAAGGATAAAAAATCGACGGGCTTATCTCATTGAGGAGTTAGGAATTCATATTTCTGAGGAAATCTTGCCTACGAGTAATATTACAGCTTATCTGCGTCCATTTTTATTGGATAAAAGTTCAATTTTGACGGCACGATGAATAGAAAAAAGTTACTGACAGAGCTGTCAGTAACTTTTTATTCTCCTTCAAGCTCAGCCAGAGGATTAATTTTTGAAAGTAAGTCTTGGTCTATCCAGACAGAGATGCTCGCATCATCCACGTGAAATTCTGCGCCGCCTTTTTCGTCAAGGGTTACAGGGATAGTGTGTCTACCTAAAAGATCTACATATACTTTTCCAGCTTGAGATTCATTAACGATCATATATTTTGTTCCGCCCTTGCGGTTGGTTAAGAGTGTGGCTAGTCCAGTTTTTTCGCCCTCAATTTCGATTTCGTTTGTCCAACCAATTCGATCCGCGTCATCAAAATAATCATACTCACTTACAAAGTCTGCATGACCGCATAAAGCAAGCATACGGCGCAGGTTTATACCGACAGGTTCAACATTTTGCTCTGGAATGCCATATAAATCTCCCCAAAATACACAAGGAGTTCCTCTTTTACGGAGTAAAATTAAGCCATAAGCTTGTTCCTTAAACCAAGGTTGAACCCATGATTCAAGCGCTTGACCTTCTTGCGTATCATGATTGTCTACAAAAGATACCGCTAGTTCTGGATGACGTTCGATCATTGTATTGGCATAAATCCCTCGCATATCAAAATCGCCGTTAGTAGAAGCAGCTTGATCCAAATTAAAGTGAAGTGGCACATCAAAAAGTTGGATTTGACCGCCAGATTGGCTAAGATAGTATTCTAACTTTTCGATGTCATCTGACCAATACTCTCCGACAACAAAAGGTTCTTTCTCCATTTGTTGTTTGCGTTTATCAAGCCAGGTTTTGAAATATTCAAAGTCAATGTGCTTAATCGCATCAAGTCGGAAGCCATCAATCTTCGTTGTGTCCACAAACCATTTTCCCCATTTTTCAAGTTGGGCTACCGTTTCTGGGACACTAAAATCAAGGTCTGCTCCCATCAAAAAGTCAAAGTTATTATTCTCATCGTCGACGTTATCATCCCAATCATGACCTTCAAATTCAAGTATTTCATTTTCATCTGTTCGTTCATCATAATCTACTCCTGTAAAATTATGCGAGGTCCAGATGTAGTCATCGTATTTCCCTTTTCGTCCTGGGAAAGTAAATTTGGTCCATACTTCAACGGCTTTGTCAGATTCGACTTCATTGAGGCGATCGTCTTCTGCTTTGACATCAGCTTCGATGGTTTCCGTTTCATCGGCACCCATCATGTGATTAAAAACGATGTCTGCATAAGCTTCTAAGTCGTTTTCGTGGAGTTTATTGATTAGTTCAAGATAATCCTCTTTTGTTCCATATTTCGTAGAAACAGTACCTTTTTGATCAAACTCACCCAGGTCAAACAAATCATAAGTACCGTATCCCACATCTTCCATCCCTGAAGCTGCTTTAGAAGCTGGTGGAAGCCATATTCCTGAGAAGCCCATTTTTTTAAAATCAGGGATAGTTTTGGTCAACTTTTTCCAGTGTTTTCCATCAGCGGGTAAGTACCATTCAAAAGCTTGCAAAATGACTTTCATAGATTATCTCCTTTAACTGTAAGCGACGAGGTTATTTCATATTATGTTTTTTAATTATCTATAGTATACACAAAAAGAAGATAAAGCCAAAAAAATATGTATTATTTATTTTACGCTAATCTAGTGCTTCTACGGAGCTATCAAACTCAATATCGGCAAGCGTTGTTGCCGTAATAAAAATGGTTGGTAAGTAAGGATCAACTGCGGATACTGCGGCAAGTGAGAGCAGTAAAAAATGTTTGAAATCCATGATGTACCTCCAAAACTTAAGATTATAAATGATTGTAACATAATATTCTGAATATTGGGTATTTTATATCTTGTTTTTGTGAACGAATTATTTGTTTTGCTCGTTCGATTTGATTTATAATGAACTTAGCAGATAATAGATAGCTTGTTGAATACTATAGAAAATCAGATTTTAGAAAGTTGGTTATCATGGATGAAAAGGAAAAACTCAGAGAAAAATTAAGTCCTCTGGCTTATAAAGTAACTCAGGAAAATGGCACAGAAGCACCTTTTACGAATGAATTTGACAATTTTTTTGAGCCAGGTTTATATGTTGATATCGTAAGTGGTGAACCTTTGTTTACCAGTCTTGATAAATATCAATCAGGTTGTGGCTGGCCGGCCTTTACCCAACCCATTGAACGGCAGGCAGTCAAAGAAAAACGTGACCGTAGTTTTCTTATGGAACGTACAGAAGTGCGTTCCAGTCAAGCTGACAGCCACTTAGGACACGTTTTTACTGACGGGCCATTGGATAGAGGAGGACTGAGGTATTGTATCAATTCGGCTGCTTTACGCTTCATTCCTTTGTCGGATTTGGAAACACAAGGCTACGGCAGTTACCGTCACTATTTTGACTGATAAAATTTTTTCAAAAACCAACCTGGCGTCATATGAGCCAAATTGGCGGTTGAGCAATTGAAATAATCAGAGAAAATGCTGACGTAAATTTACGTCAGCATTTTTTCTTCCTGAAAGAGATTACGTCAGCAAATTCTTTGAGCTGTCGGAGAATCCGTCAGTATTTTCTCTCGCTTTTTATGGAAAAAATACATCGAAAGTCTGATTTTTTTAATTTCCAAATCAGTTATAATAAAAAGAAAAGCCAAAGGAGCGCTGATGATCAAAATTTATCAAAAATCACAAACCAATCAATCAACAGAACGCGTGCGCGACTGGCTGACGGCGCGGGCAATTCCTTATCAAACGATTTCGAAGTCTTCGCTCTCAAAAGCAGACTTGATGCGTGTACTTTCCTTGTCTAACAAAGGTTTTGACGAAATCATGGTTTCCGAGTCCAAAGCGCCAAAATTATACTCTCAACTGCGAAATTCTCGAGATTTGGAGCAAATGACGACGGATGAGATGATTCAATTTCTCTTAGAACACCCGCAACTTTTGCGCTCGCCGATTACCTTTGACGAACAGCGTTTACTGGTCGGCTACAATACGGATGACATTCGCACCTTCCTCCCAAGATTTCATTAAAAATAAAAAAGATATTCTTTGCTGAATATCTTTTTTTGATTTTTAATCTTGATGTGAAAAAGAGTATAATAAGAAACAGAGAAATGAGTTTTTAAAAACAGAGGAGACAGTTATGAAATTGTTGCACACGGCAGATTGGCATATTGGAAGAACTTTAAATGGTTATGATTTGCTTGACGAACAAAAACACGCCTTTGAACAAATCGTAAGCATTGCCAAAAAAGAAAAAGTTGACGGGATTATTATTGCGGGAGACCTCTACGACCGTGCTGTTCCTAGCACAGCTGCCGTAACTGCTTTTAACGAAATGCTCAAAAGGCTTAATATTCTTGAAAAATTCCCCCTTTATATGATTAGTGGAAATCATGACGGCGCGAAGCGTCTCAATTATGGTCGTGACTGGCTTAGCTATAACAAGCTCTACCTCAATACCTTGCTAGAAGAAGCTTTTGAAGCGATAGAAACACCAGAAGCACAGTTATTTTTACTTCCTTTTTTTGATCCGATTGATGCTCGTATTTATTTTTCTCAAAAAGGTCAACCTGAAGAAGAAGTTCAAAAAATCAAAACAATCTCAGACGCAATGGCACTCGTCATTGAAAAAATGATTTCACAATTTACGCCTAACAAGAAACATATCCTTATCACTCACTTTGCCGTAACCAAAGGGAAAGAAGATGAGCTAGAATTAACCAGTGAAACCTTGTCAAAAGTAGGAGGACTAGCAAGCATCAGTGCCACTCAATTTGCTGCTTTTGACCACGTCGCCTTAGGACATATTCACACAGCACTCGCCTCGCCAAGTACTAAAGTTCAGTATTCGGGAAGTCCTGTAAAGTTCAATACCAAAGAAGCCAAAAATCAAAAAGGCGTTTATCTTTTAGAAATTTCTAGCGATGCACCAATTCATTCACGCTTCATTCCTCTCACGCCCAAAACCGATTTGATTGTTTTGCAAGAAAGCTGGGAAACCTTGATGGATAAGGAATTTTACAGCAACTACCCTTGTCACAAAGCTTGGTTTGCGATTACTATCAAAGATTTTGAGCGCGTGGCTCACGCTGGAGAAAATTTACGTGCACAACTGCAAACGATTTATGGCACCATCATCGAGCTGGATTATCAAGATAAACAACAAGCAGCCAAGAGAAAAGCAAGACAAAATATTGAAACGATGAGCAATGAAAAAATCATTTCTAGCTTTTATGAGCGCGTGACTGGCGCCAAAATCAGCCCCTTTCAAACTAAAATTATCGAAAACACACTGATCAAACTTGAAGGAGAACAAAAATGAAGCCTCTTTATCTGGAAATGAATTATTTTGGTCCGCACGAGCATTCCGTCATTGATTTTTCTCGACTTGATGAAGCTCCAATTTTTCTCATTAGTGGTGACACAGGTGCTGGAAAGTCCACTATTTTTGATGCGATGACTTATGCTCTATTTGGGAGCACAACCAGTGAGCGTGAAGCCAAAGAAATGCGCAGTCAATTTGCAAATCCGTCGCAAAAGACAAGCGTTACATTTTATTTTGAACAGGGCAATTTTATCTATAAAATTAAACGCTGTCCAGACCAAGAAGTCAAAAAACAACGTGGTGAGGGCACAAAGCTTGAAAAAAGTAGCGCCCAGCTCGCTGTTGTTGAATCCGTCAGTGGTCCCGAAACAAAAAATCTTGCCTCGAAACCCAGCGATGTTGCCACAGAAATCGGAAATTTATTGAATCTCAATGCTGAACAATTCAAAAAAATCGTCCTCCTACCCCAAAATGATTTTTCAAAATTTTTAAAATCAAAAACCGATGAAAAAGAAGCTATTCTAAAGAAAATTTTTGGGACAGCCTTATTCACGAATTTTTCTCATGAAATCAAAGAACATTATCATGATGTTATCGAGCGCAATAAACAATTTGCAAATGCTCTAGAACTCCAATATCACTCTCAAATCTGGACAAAAGAAGAACAAGAAAAACTTGAAGCAAGTCCAGAAGCCGATAAATTTACGCTTGTCACTTCTTTTCAAAAAAACAGAGTGCAGGAAAAAAAGCATCAAGAAGAAAAACTCTTAAGATTAAAAGAAGAAAAAGACAAAGCTGAAGCAAGCTACCAGAAGGCTTTAGAAATAAGCCAAAAATTCGCGCTCAAATCTCGTTATGAAAAAGAATATCAAGAAAAAATTAGCGAACAAAATGATCAATTTACCAAAAACAACCAGCATCTCAAGGAATTAAAATGGGCAAAGACATTTGGTGAAACCCTCACTCAACTTGAAAATTCCCAAAATGCCCAACTTATACATAAAGCCACCAAGAAAAAATACGAAGAAGAGGTGCGAAGAGAAAAAGAAAAAATCAGCCAAGCCCAAGCGACAGTTGAAACCCTCCAAACTCAAAATGATAAATTCCTCAAAATAAAGGCAGAAATCGACCAACTCACCCTCCAAATTCCTCAAGCTCAAGAGGCCGAACAACTTCTTCGAGCAATAGAAGTCTTACAAACGCAAAAATCAGCAGGAGAAGAAGAGTTACTACAGGCAAAAAAAGATCAAGAACATATCCAAGCCAGCATTTCTAAGCAAAAACAAGAAATCATCAACAAAGAAACACTTGAAAAAGCCAAAGCAGAAGTTCTTGATTTACAACTTAAATTTAACAAAAATCTCCTTCCGATAGCCTCAGAATTGACAAGATTATCAAAAGAATCAAAAGGACTCAAAGAAGAGTTGGTTCAAGCGGAACTTGAAGAGAAAAAAGCTTTGCAAGACTTACAAAACAAACAAGAAGACTACCAGCTCAAAATAAAAAATCGCCGGAAGTTAATGATTGCTCAGCTCCAAAAAGAACTTGTTGCTGGCGAGCCTTGCCAAGTTTGTGGAGCAACAGAACATCTGCTCATTCATCCAGTAGAGGTATCGGATGAAACGCTAAAACAAGCGATTGATGAAGTAGACCAAAGTCAAAAAGATTTTGCGACTGCCCAGGCACGCTATTCTCACGCTCTAAAAAATAAAACAGACCTTCAAGAAAAGCAAAAAGCCAAGACAGAGGAAATTAAGCAAAAACAAGCTGATCTCAGCCGTTCATACCACACGTTTTGTTCAGGGAAAAATTTTGTTTTCCCCCTTGATTTTGACGAAAAAAGCATTGAAAATCAGCTCCAAAAAGAATTAAGGGCTATTTCTGATCAAGAAGTACTCAATAAAGCACGACAAAATCAAATAGAAATCCTTCAAAAGCAACTTCATGAAGAAGTCGAAAAAGAAATTCAAAAAATTTCTCTTCAACTCACAGAGATTAACTCCAAAATAGAAGTTCAAAAGAAAAGTTTAGACAGTAAAAAAGCATTCGTTTCTAGTGAAAATCTGAAAGCACGTAAAAGAGATTTAAATGAAGAACTCGATAGCTATCTTCGAGCGGTTGAAGAAGGGCGACAAGAACTAACCGAGTTAGAAAAGCTTCACGAAAGAACGCAAGCAAAACTCGAAGAATTAGAAGAGCAAATTAAGAGAGCTGATCAAACAATAAGCAACTGTCAAAGCGAAATTGCACAAAAAATGGCCGCTTCTGCTGCATTGAGCCAAGATCTTGAACTTATAAAAAATTGGTTATCAGAAGACTTGGAAGACTTATCTAATCAGATTCAAACCTACCAACAAGATAAAGTAAGAATAGAATCCGAAATTCAAAAATTGGAAGAAGCTTTAAAAGATTGTGAGCCACCAGAGCTTGAAAAACTTAAGGTTTATAAAGATAATAGGGATACTGAACACCTCAAAGCTGCTCAGCTTTTCTCTTTAAGTGAGGAAGCAGTAGAAAGAGTCAATCATTTACACGAAAAATTAAAAAAAATCCTAGCCAAGCAAGGAAATTTAGCAACTGAAACCGAAGAAATAACAAAACTATGGAACGCAATCAACGGAAAAACTCTTGATAAGTTAAAACTTGAAACGTTTGTTGTCCAGACTTATCTCGAAAAAGTATTAGAATATGCAAATAATCATTTTATCAATCTCCTCTCTAATCACCGCTATCAATTTGAACTCTCAGAAACAGTAAAAGGTAACGGTAGTCAAGGTTTGGCTATCAATATTTATGACAATGAGACCGGCGCAACGCGTTCATCCAATACTTTATCCGGAGGAGAAACATTTATTGCCGCCTTATCCATTGCGCTTTCTTTAAGTGAAGTTGTCCAAAATTCAACAAATGCCGTGCAAATTGATGCTCTGTTTGTGGATGAAGGTTTTGGATCACTTGATCACGAAACGCTCCAAAAAGCTATGACAGCTTTAGAGCAAATCGGTGAAAATCGGATGGTTGGTGTTATTAGCCATGTCGAAGCAATGAAAAAATCAATTGGTCAACAACTCTTAATCACAAAAATTGGTGACGGGCGCAGCAAAGTTGAGCTAATCAATCGCTAAGTATTCAACAGGCGTTTAATAAAATTCAAGATGAAAATTAGGAAGTGGGATGCTTTGTGGTATAATAAAGTATGGAAAATTTCAAGAAAAATGATACTTTTGAAGCGGAAGTGATTGACTTAACTCATGAGGGTCAAGGTGTAGTTAAAATCAATCGTTTTCCCTTTTTTGTTGACAATGCGTTACCAGGCGAGCGCATCAAAATGCGCGTGCTGAAAGTTGGAAAATCTTTTGGTTTTGGACGCGTTGATGAGTTTTTAAGTCAAAGTGAACATCGTATAAGCGGAATTAATTTGGATTATTTACGTACAGGTATTGCTGATTTTGGCCATCTTGCTTATAGTGAACAGCTTAAATTTAAACAAAAACAAGTCAGTGAGCTTCTACGTAAAACAGCGGGTAAAGTAGAATTTCCCGTTCTACCTGTCCTTGCTGCAGAGCAAACACTAGCTTACCGTAATAAAGCGCAAGTTCCAGTTCAGATGGTTGATGGATTGCTAACCACAGGATTTTATCGTAAAAATTCACACACATTGGTTCCTGTGGAAGATTTTTATATTCAAGATAAAGCGCTAGATGCGATTATTCTCTTCATCCGCGATGAATGTCGCCAGATGGCTGTCCAAGCCTATGATGAGAAAAGCCGTAAAGGCTGGTTACGACACATTGTTGTTCGTCGAGCTTACCATACAGGTGAAGTTATGGTTACTCTCGTTGTAACCAACAAAAAAGCACCTGTTCCAATTAAGGTGTTGGTCAACAAGTTAGCTGCACAATTTTCAAATCTCAAGTCTGTTCAATTGAATATCAATAAAGGAACTGGCTCGTTTATTTTGGGTAAAGAGTTCGTTGTACTCTATGGACAAGATTTTATTAGTGATACAATGTTAGACAAAACTTTCCAAATCTCAGCTCCAGCCTTTTATCAAGTGAATACTGCTCAAGCAGAAAAACTCTATCAAACAGCTTATGATTTTGCTCAGCTCTTGCCAACCGATGTTGTCATCGATGCCTATTCTGGTATTGGAACCATTGGTTTAGGGATGGCGGATCGTGTGGCGAAGGTTTACGGGATGGAAGTTATCGCCTCAGCAGTTGAAAATGCTCAACATAATGCGCAACTTAACCATATTGAAAATGCTCATTATGAAGTAGGGACTGCTGAAACGATTATGCCTAAATGGCTAGCTGAAGGAATTTCGCCCGATCTTATTTTCGTTGATCCACCCCGGAAAGGTCTTGATGAAAGTTTCATAGAATCAGCAACTGAAGCAAATCCTCGAGCAATTATCTATATCTCTTGTAACCCAGCTACCTTTGCGCGTGATGTTGTCCGCTTCGAAGCTCAAGGCTATCAGCTTGAAAAGGTTCAACCTGTGGATTTGTTCCCACAAACACACCATGTTGAGACAGTAGCTTTGTTCACAAGGAAGAAGTAGAAAACTCGATAAATACCATGAATGCGGGGTTTTACGAAGAAAATCGAGACTTTAGAAAAGAATAGAATAGACTACTAAATATTTGGCTTGAATTGTTAGTAGTCTTTTTTCATTATTCATATAAAAATATGTTTTACTTTCATGCCCTTTTGTGATATAATAGAGGGCAAGAAAGTAAACGAGGTGGTTAATATGTCAAAATCAGATTTAGTATTATCCAAGGCTAGAGAGAATAATGGCACTATTACTACTGCAATGGTACAATCAGAAGGAATTGCTCGTCAATATCTAACCAACCTTGTCAATCAAGGATTATTAGAAAAATCAACTCGTGGCGTTTATGTCTTACCTACTGTTTGGGAAGATGAGTTCATTAACGTACAAGCACAATTTAAAAAAGGAATTTTTTCAAAAGAAACTGCCTTATTTTTACACGACTTAACGGACAGAACGCCTCTGGCTTATTCTATGACTTTCCCAGACGGGTATAATTTATCAAAAGTAAAAGCAGATGGAATTATTGCCAATCGCTCTATAGAACAATTCTATGGTCTTGGGATTGAGACGGTTAAGTCTCCATCGGGGAATCTGGTGAGAGTATATAATGCGGAAAAAACACTTTGCGATATTTTGCGTCCAAGGAGCGGTGTAGAAACGGGTGTAATTGCAGAAGCCTTCAAACGATATGTTACTAAGCCTAGTAAAAACATCCCCCTTCTATCAGATTATGCTAAAATATTAAAAGTGGAAGAAAAGGTTCGGTCCTATTTGGAGGTTCTTCTATGAAAAATGCAATGCAGCTTAAAGCCATTGTAAAGAATATATCGAAACAAAAGAAAATATCAGCGCAACTGGTTTTGCAAAATTATATGCTTGAACGTCTGCTTGAGAGAATTTCTTTATCTAAATATCGCGATAATTTTATTCTTAAAGGCGGATTCTTGATTGCATCAATAGTCGGATTAGATACTCGTGCCACAATGGATATGGATGTGACCATAAAAGGCGAGCTGGTGACTGAAGAAAATATAAAAGCAATTTTTGATGAAGTTATTCTCATGCCATTAGATGATGGTATCACTTTTGAATTTAAAACGATTAGCGAAATTCGTGAAGGTGATGATTATACTGGTTATCGTGTACATCTTACAGGAAACTTCCCTCCGATGTCAGTACCACTAAAGCTTGATATAACAACTGGTGATAAGATTACGCCAAAAGAAGTCCAATATGAATATCGAACAATGATGGATGATAGATTGATTTCCGTCCTTGCCTATAACCTAGAAACAGTTATGGCAGAGAAGTTAGAAGCAATCTTATCACGTGGGGATCAAACCACACGACCTCGTGATTATTATGATGTCTATATTTTGTGGAAATTGCAGGGTGCAAACATCAACCTTGAACATTTATCACAAGCTTTGACTGCGACAGCCAATAAACGTGGTGCTTTGGAAATTATGAAAGCTTATCAGAGAACGATAGATGTTGTAAAGAGCAGTGATTTCATGCATGAGCAATGGCAAATGTATCAACGAAGTTTTGATTATGCAAAAGAAATTGAGTTTAATGAAACCTGTAATGCAGTGCTTGAAGTGATGGATAAATTGTCGTTGTAGGGAATAGATGAACTACTAGCCAGTACTTGGAATAAGTAAAAAAGTATTGAATTATTCCCTCAAACAAGCATTTTAAAGACATAGATAATTAAAGAAGAAAAGTGTTTCAGTACACAAAAAATCACACTCAAAACACGTTGGAAACCCACCAAAAGCCTATAAAAGTGCGGTTAGGCATATTGAATTGGTAGCAGCATTTACCAAAAAATCTTAACAAAACTAGATAAAATGAGACTTTTACCAACAAGAGTCTCATTTTCTGATGACTTGAAAATGGGAAATGTCCTACACTTAGTCAGTGAAAAGTGTTTTCAGGCGTCGGATATGGTATAATTTGCAATGATGAATGAAAATTGGAATGGCATTTTAAATGTCTATAAAGAAGCTGGTTGGACATCTTTTGATGTTGTTGCAAAACTTCGTGGAATTTTGAAAACGAAAAAAATTGGACATGGTGGAACTTTAGATCCTTCGGTGACAGGAGTTTTGCCAGTCGCTGTCGGAAAATCTACACGACTTTTGGAATATATGGAAGCAGCGGGTAAGGTTTATGAAGGTGAAGTGACAATTGGTTATTCCACTGAGACAGAAGATGCTGATGGTGCGTTGGTTCGTAAAACACCCCTTCTGGTTGAGGGGCGTTGTCCTTTAAATGAAGTTCAAATTGACGATGCAATAGCAAGCTTTGTTGGCAAAATCCAGCAAACTCCTCCAATGTACTCAGCGGTAAAAATTCAAGGTAAAAAGCTCTATGAATACGCTCGAGCTGGCCAAACTGTTGAACGACCAGCACGCGAAGTGCTGATTAAATCTTTTGAACGGACAAGTCCACTAATCATTGATGCAGAACGGGATGTGGTAACATTTACTTTCAAAGTAGCGTGTAGTAAAGGGACTTATGTGCGTACCTTGGCCGTCGATTTGGCAGAGAAATTAGGCTTTGCTGGACATATGTCAAAACTTCAACGGACAGCCAGTAACGGTTTGATTTTGGCAGAAGCAAAATCTCTTTCTGAAATTGAAGCAGCACAAGCGACGGGAAATTTAGTCAATTTATTTTATCCTGCAGAATATGCTGTGAGCGATCTGATCCGAATTGATTTGACAACGGAGCAGTATGAAATGGCACGAGTGGGTAAAAAATTTGCCGAAAAAGATTGGTCGAAAGCTAGAGAAAATGCTGACGAATCGATGAATAAGCAAAATAAAGCAGAATTTTTACTGACGGATTTATCTGAGCTGACGCAAGACAAATTTGCTGCTTTTTATGACGAAAAACTAGTTGCTGTTTATATGAAACATCCCGAAAAAGAAGGAATCTGGAAGCCAAATAAAGTCTTGGTCTGATTACTGAATTTGGTAAAAGTGAGAAAAATGGAAATATTAGAATTTAATGAAAACCTAAAGTTCAATGAAGAACTCATCCTTGTTTTAGGCTATTTTGATGGCTTGCATCGAGGACATCAGAGCCTCTTTACTGAAGCTAGAAAGATTGCGTCTATCTTAAATCTTAAGATTGCTGTCTTGACTTTTCCTGAAAAGCCAACTTTGACTTTTGAAAAATTTAAACCAGAAATGTTGCTGAAATTGACCTCTGATAAAAAGAGAGAAGAACTTTTTGCGGAAAATGGCGTAGACTACCTTGTTTTTAAAGATTTTACCTCTGAATTTGCCAAGCAAACTTCTAGTGAATTTTCTAAAAATGTGGTGATGAAGTTTCGTCCAAAAGTTGTCGTAACAGGTTTTGATTACACAACTGGATCTGACATGAAAAATCTCAAGTCTACGAAAGATTACCGCGTGGTGACTATCCCCGAGCAAGCAGACGAAAAGGGAAAAATTTCTTCAACTCGGATTCGTCAAGCTGTTGAAGCAGGGGATATCCGTGAAGCAAATCAGCTCTTAGGTTATTCTTATGAAACGTCAGGACGAGTGGTTCATGGATTTGCTCGTGGTCGTCAATTGGGTTATCCAACGGCTAACTTGGTTATTAAAGATTACGTACATCTCCCAGCGGTTGGCGTGTACACGTGTGATGTTATTTTTGCTGGTGAGCGTCACCGCGGTTTTGCTTCAATTGGATATAATGATACTTTTAACGGTACTGAAAAAACTGTCGAAGTCCATATTTTTGATTTTTCAGGCGAAATTTATGGTGAAAATTTGACGGTGCTTTGGCTAGATAAGATTCGGGAAATGATTAAATTTGATGGCATCGATAGCCTAATCAAACAAATGAAAGATGATGAAAATATCGCCCGGAATTTTCAGGCTTAAACTCATCTAATATTACGCTCAGAAATAAAATCTTGGAAGGAAGAAAATGAAAATCAACAATAAAAAAGTCGTTATTGTCGGAGCTGGTGCTGTTGGTTCAACCTATGCACATAATCTTGTGGTCGATGATTTGGCAGATGAAATTGCCATTATCAATACGAATAAAAGCAAAGCTTCTGCTAATAGTTTAGATCTACTTCACGCGCTACCTTATCTTAATTCAGCGCCTAAAAATATCTATGCGGCTGATTATTGTGATGTGGCGGATGCGGATATTGTGGTTCTTTCTGCCAATGCCCCATCGGCAACTTTTGGTAAAAAGCCGGATCGTTTGCAACTCTTGGAAAACAATGTGGAAATGATTAGGGATATTACTGAAAAAACGATGCTTGCGGGCTTTGATGGTATTTTCCTTGTAGCATCTAATCCTGTTGACGTTTTGGCTCAGGTTGTCGCAGAGGTTTCAGGGCTTCCTAAAAACCGAGTGATTGGGACAGGAACTCTGCTGGAAACGAGTCGAATGCGTCAAATTGTGGCTGATAAGTTGGCAATCAATCCGAAAAGTATCCACGGTTATGTACTGGCTGAACATGGCAAATCAAGTTTTACAGCATGGTCAAATGTCACAGTTGGTGCAATTCCTTTAACACGCTGGTTAGAAAAATATCCTAATCCAGATTTCCCAACTTTTGATGAAATTGATCAAGAAATTCGCGAAGTTGGTCTAGATATTTTTATGCAAAAAGGAAATACTTCCTATGGGATAGCTGCTTCACTTGCCCGTTTGACACGTGCGATATTTCGTAATGAAAACGTGATTTTGCCTGTTTCTGCTTATTTGACGGGAGAATATGGCCAATCCAACCTCTATACAGGGAGTCCTGCAATCATTGGACGTACTGGTGTGCAAACAGTCCTTGAGTTAGAATTAACTTCAGCAGAGCAAGCTAAATTTGATCACTCTGCTAAGGTGTTGAAAGAAAACTTTGAGTCCATTAAAGAAAAAGTAACGCGAGTTAGCACATATAGATAGTAAATTTTTCAGTAAAAAACCTCGATTTTCTAAAATCAGGTTTTTTATTTTAAAAACAACAGAGAACGCATAAGGTAATACGATAGAAAAGCTGATTTTTCGGCTGTTTTTTGGTATAATAGAACTAATCTGTTTTACCTAGTTAGGTAAACTTTTCCGAAAGCAAGAAAGGAAAGTGAAAGCTCATTTTGAGAGTTCTCACAACACAAAAATGCAAGACAAAAATGTTATCAATGTCAATTTAGTTGAGGAGATGAAGACGTCATTTCGTGACTATGCAATGTCAGTTATCGTGGCACGTGCGTTACCCGATGTCCGTGATGGCTTAAAACCTGTTCATCGTCGGATTCTCTATGGGATGAATGAACTGGGCAACACGCCAGACAAACCACATAAAAAATCAGCGCGTATTGTCGGGGAAGTTATGGGTAAATATCACCCACACGGCGACAGTTCAATTTATGAAGCGATGGTACGTATGGCGCAATGGTGGTCATACCGTCATATGCTAGCTGATGGACATGGTAACTTTGGTTCAATGGACGGCGATGGCGCCGCGGCAATGCGTTATACTGAAGCGCGCTTGAGCAAGATTGCGCTTGAAATGTTACGTGATATCAACAAAAACACGGTTGATTTCATGGATAACTTTGACGGTACAGAACGTGAACCTCTTGTTTTACCTGCACGTTTTCCTAATCTTTTGGTAAATGGGACAACCGGAATTGCTGTTGGGATGACGACGAATATTCCGCCACATAACCTCGGAGAAACAATTGCTGCTGTGGATTTAGTGATGGAAAATCCTGAGGTAACAACAACAGAGTTGATGAGTGTCCTTCCTGGGCCAGATTTCCCAACCGGAGCTTTGGTGATGGGGAAAGCAGGTATCCGTCGCGCTTATGAAACGGGTAAAGGATCAATTACCTTACGGGCCAAGACACATATTGAAGAAATGCCTGGCGGTAAAGAGCGTATCGTTGTGACTGAGTTACCTTATATGGTCAATAAAGCACGCTTGGTTGAACACATTGTACGTTTGAACCATGAAAAACGAATCGAAGGCCTGACGGCTGTTCGTGACGAATCTAACCGTGAAGGAATTCGCGTGGTCATTGAAGTGCGCCGTGACCTTTCAGCTCATGTGATTTTGAATAACCTTTTCAAATTGACTAGCCTACAAACTTCGTTTGGTTTCAATATGTTAGCCATTGAAAAAGGAATTCCAAAAGTGCTTTCGCTCAAAGAAATTCTTTTAGATTATATTGACCACCAAATCGAAGTCGTGGAACGTCGTACTCGCTTTGATAAGGCTCGGGCAGAAGCTCGCGCGCATATCTTGGAAGGTTTGCGGATTGCGCTGGACAATATTGACCGCATCATCAGCATCATTCGCGAGTCTCAGACGGATGCCGTTGCTCAAAAAGCGATGATGGATGAGTTTTTGCTTTCTGAGAAACAATCTCAAGCGATTCTTGATATGCGTTTGCGTCGCTTGACTGGTTTGGAACGAGACAAGATTGAAAATGAATATCAGGAATTAGTAGCTTTGATTGCTGATTTGGCTGATATTCTGGCTCGACCAGAACGAGTGAAGAAAATTATTCGTGAAGAACTTGAAGAAGTTAAACGTAAATTTTCTGATAAACGTCGCACAGAGCTTTTGGTCGGCGAAGTGCTTAATCTTGAAGATGAAGATTTGATTGAAGAAGAAGATGTTTTGATTACCTTATCAAATAAAGGTTATATCAAGCGTCTGGCAAATGATGAATTCCGTGCGCAAAACCGTGGAGGTCGTGGTGTGCAAGGAATGGGAATGTCAGATGATGACTTTGTTCAACATTTGGTTTCAACGTCAACACACGATCATTTGCTCTTCTTTACTAACTTGGGACGCGTTTACCGCATGAAAGGTTATGAGATTCCTGAGTATGGTCGGACGGCGAAAGGCTTACCAATTGTCAATTTGCTAAAACTTGAAGATGGCGAAAAAATTGCGACAATTATTAATGTAGACCGCGATCAAGCAGCGAATTTCCTGTTCTTTACAACACGAAATGGACTTGTGAAACGTACCGCAACGGCTCAATTTGCAAATATTCGGACAAACGGACTGAAGGCTTTGAACCTGCGTGAAGGTGATGAATTGATCAACGTTTTACGGACTTCTAGTGAAGATGAAGTGATTATCGGGACACACTTAGGTTATTCAGTTCGCTTTAAAGGTTCAGTGGTTCGTGATATGGGACGTGCAGCGACAGGAGTCAAAGGGGTCAACTTACGTGAAGGCGACTTTGTGGTAGGAACCTCAACGATCAATAATCAACAAGAAGTTCTGGTCATTTCAGAAAATGGACTTGGAAAACGAACAGCAGCTTCTGAGTACCCTACAAAAGGCCGTGGCGGTAAAGGAATTAAGGTCATGAATGTGACCGCACGAACAGGTAAATTGGCTGGTTTGACTGCCGTGAATGGCGATGAAGACTTGATGGTCATTACAGACACAGGAGTTATCATTCGGACAAATGTAGCTAATATTTCTCAAACAGGTCGGGCCGCACAAGGGGTCAAAGTGATGCGACTTGATGAAGCAGCACAAATTGTTACTTTTGCTCTTGTTGATGCTGTGGCAGAAGAAGAATTTACTGACGAAAATGTTTCTGACAAATCCGTCAGTGATTTGGACATTCCGTCAGTAAATGCGGAAGAGACAACTCCTGCTGAGGATACCAAAGAATAAGCAAAAGAAAGTCTGTCAGTGATTTGGCAGACTTTCTGATTAAATAAAAGGTGCTGACAGTTCCGTCAGTAAAAATGTTCATAGAAAAGTGATGATGAAAAAAATAATAATTGTTGCAACGCTAAGTTTAAGTTTATTTTCTTTAGCGGCCTGTGGCAAGGGAAATTCAGCGGTAAAAGATACACGAAATTTACTAAAAACACCAATTGATAAAGATGTGACAACAATGGGAACTTTTGTAAAAGTCACAGTGTATGATAAAGGCAAAGAAGCGGCAGTCGAAAAATCACTGAAAATTCCTGTTAAATACAACAATCTAACCACAGTGAATCAATCTGGTTCACAAATTGACAAAATCAACCAAAATGCAGGAATCCAACCTGTAAAAGTAGATGCTGGCGTTTATGAATTGATTAAAGCAGGCTATAATTATTCTCGAAAAAATCTCGGATATGACATAACGATTGGTTCGTTGACAAGCTTGTGGAATATCGGGATGGACAACGCTAGAAAACCTTCTCAAAGCGAAATTGACCATGTTTTGCCCTTAATCAGTTATACTTATATTAAGTTCGATGATAAAGCTAAAAGTGTCTATTTGACCCAGAAAGGGATTCGGATGGACTTGGGTTCAATTGTCAAAGGTTTTGTCGCGATGAAAATGGTCGAATCGCTCAAAAAAGATGGCGTCACAACGGGTATTGTTAATCTTGGTTCAAGTTCAATCTACGTTATGGGCCATTCACCAAGAGGACCTGAAAATCCATGGAGTATTGGGATTAAAGACCCCAATGACCCGACAGCCAATCAAATGGGCATTTTGCAAGCCAGCAATCAGCACGTCAATACGTCCGGAATTTATGAGCGCTACTTAGAAGTTGATGGGCATAAATACAGTCACATCTTGAACCCTAAAACTGGCTACCCTTTTGATAATGATATCGCGAGCATCACCTTGCTCATCTCGGGTAAAGATAAAACAAATGGTGACGGGTTGTCAACCATGATTTATGCCATGGGAACCAAAAAAGGCTATGAATACATTGAAAAAATGAAAAACGTCCAAGCTGTTTTTGTGGACAAGGATAATAAAGTCTATATCACACCAGGCTTGAAAGACAAATTTCAGCTGACCGAAAAGAAAAACTTCAAAATCGGAAATATTGCTGATTTAAAGTAAAACAATTTTCATTTCAATAGAATTGACAATATATTTTAATGTTGTTACAATGGAATTAAAATAAGGCTAGAAAAGGCGGAGAAAAATGGAAAAACGAAAAAGAAACAAAAAAGGAAAACGTAATTGGCTCATTAATAGCCTAATTATTATTCTTTTCCTCATCGGGTTGGCCTTGATTTTTAACAAACCCATCCGCAATATGCTCATTGCTACAAATAGTAACCATTACCAGTTGCACAAAGTCAGTCGTGAAAAGATTGAAAAGAATCAAAAAGCCGAGGCGAGTTTTGATTTTAGCGCTGTGAAATCCGTTGATTTCCAATCGGTTGTGTCTAGTCAATTTGACCGTCAACCCTTGCCAGTAGTTGGTGGCATTGCAATCCCAGAGTTAGGGATTAATTTGCCAATCTTCCGCGGCGTGGGCAATACCTCGCTTTTGTATGGAGCAGGAACGATGAAAGCTGATCAAGTCATGGGACAAGGCAATTATACTTTGGCGGGTCATAATATGACAGGCTTTAACTCTGATTTATCGATTCTTTTTACACCACTCGAAAATGCTAAAACAGGAATGGTCATTTATGTGACAGATAAAGAAAATATTTATGAATATAAAATAGACAAAATCAATGTGGTTACGCCTGAGCATGTCGAAGTCCTTGATGATACGCCCGGTAAGACTGAAATTACTCTGGTGACCTGCGCTGATGTTGAAGCAACCCATCGTATCATTGTTCATGGCACTTTTGTCAATAAGACTGCCTTTGCGAATGCACCAGCTTCGATGACCAATGCTTTTGAGAAAAAATACAATCAAATTAAGAATTTTTAAATAAAAAATGAAAAAACACGCTGCCTAATAGCGTGTTTTTTCATTTGTATTTGATTTGGAACTTCTGAAAAATGCGAGCGAAGCAATAGCGGTCGGAGAAAATAAAGAAGTTGTTCGGCTTTGCCAAAAACAACTCAAAGCAACGGATGATGAACTTGCCAAATTTTTAGCTCAATTTTAAAACGAGTTGATTTCTGCAAAATTTGCCGCTTTGTGATAAAATAGACGATGTAAAAGATGAACTGAAAAGTTCAAAATTTAAGAGGCTTTCAAAAGCCAAAGGAGAAGAAAATGTCACGTAAACCAATTATCGCTGGTAACTGGAAAATGAACAAAAACCTCAAAGAAGTTTTTGCATTTATGGCTGAAATCGACGGCAAATTGCCTTCAGAAGATAAAGTAGAAGTAGCAATCGCTGCACCAGCTATGTACTTGGTTCCACTTGTACACCACCGTGGTAAAAACCCACTTAAAGTTGCTGCTGAAAATGTTTATTTCGAAAATGCTGGTGCATTCACTGGTGAAATCTCACCTGCAATGCTTGCTGCTGAAGGAATTGAATATTCAGTTATTGGTCACTCAGAACGTCGTGAATATTTCCACGAAACTGACGAAGACATCAACAAAAAAGCTAAAGCACTTATCGCTGCTGGCGTAACACCAATCCTTTGCTGCGGTGAAACTTTGGAAACTTTCGAAGCTGGTAAAACAGCTGAATGGGTTTCTGCTCAAATCGAAGCTGGTCTTGCTGGCATCGACGCTGCAGACGTTGCTAAATTGGTTATCGCTTACGAACCAATCTGGGCAATCGGAACTGGTAAAACTGCAACTGCAGAAATCGCTGACGAAACTTGCGGTGTTGTACGTAGCACTGTTGAAAAACTTTACGGTAAAGAAGTTTCTGACGCTGTTCGTATCCAATACGGTGGATCAGTTAAACCTGAAACTGTTGCAGAATTGATGAGCAAAGAAAACATTGACGGCGCGCTCGTTGGTGGTGCTGCACTTGAAGCAGCTTCATTCCTCGGCTTGCTTGAAATCTACAAATAATTTCTCATTTTAATAAGAAAAAATACTGATGGAAATTTCCGTCAGTATTTTTTCTATAAAAAAGCATTACGTCAGTAATTTCTCTAGAAAAGAAGGTGAAAAAATCCAGAGAAATTGCTGACGTAAATTTTCCAGACTGTCAAAGCTCTAAGTCTCTCCTTTTTTATGATAAAATAAACTCATGTGTACCTCAATTCAAATGAAATCCGCTGACGGCGGCTTACTTTTCGCACGAACAATGGACTGGCATACTTACAATGCTGGTGCGCTCCTTTTGCCTCAAAAATACAGTTGGACAAGCGTTTATAGCGGTCAAAAAGTGACCAATTTATACGCTATTTTGGGTGTGGGAAATCTTGCTGCTCGCCCGCACGCTGACATTTCTGATGGGGTCAACGAACATGGCTTGGCTGTTCAAAAGCTCACTTTTTCCAATCAGTCTGAATACGCTGACCACGCTCAGCCCTCTAAAATTCAACTTGCCGCCTTTGAACTAGTCCTTTGGTTGCTAGGAAATTGTCGCTCTGTCGCTGATATTCGTCAAAAAATTTCCCAAGTTCAGCTGATGACTGACCAGTTTTCTGCTTTTAAATTTGGCAGAAACGATCTCCATTTTTCGGCCACAGATCCGACAGGGCAGATGATCAATATTGAGCCGTGCAAGCAGGGAGAACTTCTCGTCAGTGACAATCCCATTGGTGTGGTCACAAATGCCCCAAAATTTGACCGCGAAATTGAAAAATTAAGCACTTATATGGATTTCAAACCGCTGACGGAAATTACGTCAGCAAATTCTCTCAATCCCAATCAAGTTTCCACTGGAAATTTCAACGGAAAACCCGTTTTTCCTGGTGGATTCACTCCGACCTCGCGCTTTATACGTGCTAGCGTTTTGAAAGAGCGCGCCATTTTCCCTGAAAATGAACACGAAAATGTTATCGAAACTTGGCACATCCTCAATAGCGTCACAGTGCCCAAATCGTCCGGCCGCTCTGGCACCTACACCATTTACCGCAGCGCAGTTGAGGTCAACAGCCGAAAACTTTACCTGCAGACTTACAATGATTTTAGCATCCAAGTTTATCAATTTCCAGACGCTTAAATTTTCATTCACACCTTCCAAAAAGCTCGGGCAACCGTGCTTTTTTATTGAAAGAATTTTGAGAAGTGTTTAAATTGTGTTAAAATTAAATGATAGAACATCACGTTTAAATCTAAAACAGGACATAACAAATGGAAATATTTAGAAAAAAGAAAATTAGCAATGAAAATGAAAAAAACGAATTAGTCAGACGTTTAAATAGCATGGACTTAGTTTTTTTAGGATTAGGGAGCATGATTGGCGCAGGAGTTTTTACTTTCACAGGCCGCGCTGCCGCCACCGTTGCTGGGCCAGCACTCATGATTTCAATTGCTATCGCTGCAGTTGCCGTTGGTTTATTTGCCCTCATTTTTGCTGAATTTGCCTCGCGAATCCCCGCACAAGGCGGGCCTTATGCCTACCTTTACGTTGTTTTTGGTGAATATCCTGCTTGGTTGGCTGGTATCTTACTCTTGGTTGAATTTTTTACTGCTCTGTCCATCTCAGCAAGTGGTTGGGGTGCCTACGTCAAAGGACTCTTCAACATTCATCTTCCAGCGATTATCAACGGACCTTTAGGCAGCTCCTCCCATTTTTCGATAGATTTAATTCCAATTCTAATTATTTTTGCCATTTCCATATTGGGTTTTTTAGGAACTCAAACCATGATGCGTTTTAATCGGACCCTCGTTGTGATAAAACTTGCTACCTTAGCCGTTTTTGTCATCGCTGGACTCTTTTATCTTAACCTTGACAATTGGCAAAATTTTGCCCCATTTGGCTGGACAACAGCATTCGGTGGCAAAGGAGTACTGGCAGGAGCATCATTGATGTTTATGGCCTTCATTGGCTTTGAAACAATCTCGGTTTCTGCTGACGAAACAAAAAATCCGCAGCGCTCCCTTCCTGCAGGGATTATCGGAGCAGTTTTTGTGACAGCAGTCATTTATATTCTGATTACCGCCAGCTTGACAGGTATGGTCCATTACACTAAACTTGATGTTTCCAATGTTATCTCCTACGCTCTCCAGACTGTCGGTCTGACTTGGCTTGGAAATGTAATTTCAATTGTTGCTATTTTTACCTTAATCACTGTTGGCATAACAATGACCTATGCTATCGTTCAAACCCTTTATAGTATCAGTCGTGACGGACTACTCCCTCGAAAACTCAGCCGTTTATCAGGAAGATATCGCATTCCCAAAAATGCTACACTGACCGCAGGAATTTTAGCCACACTTCTGACAGGATTAGTGCCAATCACCTCACTTTCAAGTTTCCTCAATCTCTGTACACTGATTTATTTGATGATGCTGGCTGTTGGCCTTATCAAGCTCCGCCATGATTATGGTGAACCCACCAAAGGCCAATTTAGAGTTCCTTTCGTTCCGCTCTTGCCGATTTTCTCAATTCTCATCAGCCTAAGCCTAGCAATCAATTATGATCGCAGTAGCTGGATTGCATTAGGTATCCTCATTCTGGGCGCCACAATCATTTATTTCACCTACGGACGATACCATTCAAAATTAAGAAAAAAATAAAAGCAGAAGAAACTCTGCTTTTTTTAATCTCCGATAAATCATATAAAAAATCGAAGTAAGTTTTTTCCTTTTGATTTAAAGCTAACTCTAATATGTCTAGTAAAAAGACAATTATATTTTCATTGTTCTTTCTGTTTTTCTCCATCTTCCACATAACTTAAATCATTTACGGATTTGACAAAAAATTTTCCACTTTTAATTTCATAGGTAATTTTACATATACTAGCATTACCAAGCCCTGTTGATGGTATTTTAACAGAATTATCGAGTGAAGAAACAAGCGCTGAAATAGTCATTCCATGGGAAACAATAAGAATATTATTTGAATTATTTTTCTTAGCTGAGGTAACGATATCTTCTAATGCTTTATTTGAACGAGCGACGACTGTATTGTAATCTTCAGCTAGCCAGCTCACTTTGTTACTTGGTATTTTTGCTGATTTTCCCAATTGATTTAATTTTTCTTTATCCAGTTTATTAAGTGTATCTGAGAAATCTTTTATTGTACTTATAAACCCTTTTTTCCTCATATTTGTTTGCCATTGGGCAAGGGTTAATCCTTCTTTTTTTGCGACACTTGACCACATCTCCCCGCTTGGAACTCCTTCAAAAGTTCCAAAATTAAATTCTCTTAATCGTTGATCTCTATTAATTTTATTAACTAAATTCTTTTGTCCGTTATTTTTCAATATTATACTGGCGGTTTCTATTGCTCGCCCACTGTCACTAGAGTATACTGAATCAAATTTAATATCACTTAAGCCTTTCCCCAAATCCTCTGCAACTTTAATTCCTGCTGGAGTGAGAGGAGCATCGCTCCAACCCTGAGAATGATCTGTTGTGTTCAACATCGTCTTTCCATGACGGGCTATATATATAGTAATTTGTTTTGTACCATTTTTTTTACTATTGAGATGTGATGAGTTACAGGCGCCAAGAACTGCTAGTGTACATAATAAAGTTAATGCAATCATAAATTTTTTCATTTTATTCTCCTATCTTTTGAGTCAGTTAGAAATTTATTAAAATATTTGCTATATTTATCAATCCACCTCCAGTTCTATGTCAGGAATGAAAACTATTGGATCGTATTAAATAAAAAATCGAAGCAGAATAAACATCATCATTAAAAATGATGTTTATTCTGCTTCGGTCTTGCCTAATACTTAGTAACAACCCTACTTTTTATTAATATTATACCACTTATCATTTTTGTTGCAAGCGCTTTTTAATGTTTTGTAAGGAATCATTCTCTTGAGATATTTCTGGTTTTTTTGAGTTAGTATTCTAAATCCATGTATAGTAGGTATCTAACCAAAAACGCGACGGTGTCCACTTATTATAAATAATTGACAAATCAAAATATTTCGATTATACTAGATAAAACGTAAAATATAGAGGCTTTAAGATGATGAACAAACATAACAAATTTTATTTTATCTTTATAAAGGATCCACACTAGACCTTGTCTAAATATGTGGATCCCTCTTTGATGTCCGTTAGGTTTAAGTCATCTTGAGGATAAAAAAGACGTCCTCAATGGGCGTCTTTTTGTCGTTTAATCCACCACTGAAAGGGGAAATAAGTCCAAAAAATCAACCAACAGCAAACAACTAAAACTAAAAACAATCAATAAGGGAGAAACAATGGTTTTCACAAAAGTAAGCGCAAATATCAATATCAAACACCTCAAACAAACTAATCACCTCAACGAAGCACAAGAAGCTAAGAAAAAAGAACGGGACAAAGAATTAGAAGCGATCATCAAAGGCGAAGATCAACGTCTTCTCCTTATCATTGGTCCTTGCTCTTCAGATAACGAAGCAGCTGTTCTCGAATACGCCCACCGACTTGCTAAATTACAAGAAGAAGTAAAAGATCGTATCTTCATTGTCATGCGTGTTTATACAGCAAAACCAAGAACAAATGGGGACGGTTATAAAGGCCTCATTCATGAACCAAGCGCCGATGGTCGCACTGACCTCATCAATGGAATAAAAATGGTCCGCGATCTGCATTATAAAGTAATCACAGAAACAGGATTAACAACCGCAGATGAAATGCTCTATCCTGAAAATCTTCCACTCGTCGATGATTTGGTAAGCTACTACGCAATAGGTGCCCGCTCCGTTGAAAATCAGCAACACCGTTTTGTTGCCTCAGGAATTGATGCGCCTACGGGCTTGAAAAATCCTACATCTGGTAACTTAAACGTGATGTTCAATGGGGTTTACGCTGCTCAACAATCTCAAGATTTCCTTTTTGGCAATGCTGAAGTGAAAACCTCAGGAAATCCCTTTGCCCATATTATTTTGCGAGGTGGATTAGATGAAAACGGCAAAAATCATCCAAACTATTACACAGACAATCTATTAGAAGCAATCGAAATTTATGAAAAAATGGGCTTAAAAAATCCATTCATCGTTGTTGATACTAACCATGATAATTCTGGGAAGAAATATATGGAACAAATCCGTATTGTTCGACAAACACTCATTAACCGCAATTGGGACACCCAAATCCATCAACATGTTAGAGGCTTCATGATTGAATCTTACTTAGAAGACGGTCGTCAGGATCAACCAGATGTTTTCGGAAAATCAATCACCGACCCTTGCCTTGGTTGGGATAAAACTGAACAATTGATTAAAGAAATCTATAATACAAAATAAAAAATGCAAAAGATTATTCTATGAAATAATCTTTTTTTATTGATAGAATTAGCCAAGAAAAAAGTTAAAAAATTCACAAACTTTAGCAAATAATATAAGTAACCTAAAGCTGGAAAAAAGGATAGAGATTTAGTAAATAACTCTCAAAAGCTTCAAAATTAGCAATAATTATCAGCAACATACTTAATACCCCATTTCTGATTAAGTTATTCATTTTTATTCAATTTATTCAATCAGTCAGCGATTATCCGAGAAAAAATCAAGCCAAAAAATATAAATTCAAGTAGAAAAAAATATTTTTGAAGTTTCTAGCCACAAAAAAAGAAAAAATAGCACACAGAATGATAATCGTCCATAGGGCATAAATGGAGAAATTCAGCCTATTCTCAAGATAGCTAATAACAAGTGTTCGGAAAATAAGTATTTTAAGTGAAGTATGATATAATAGAATTATGAATAAAACACTCCTCCTTCAACACATTGAAAATGAAAAAGCATTGATGCCTTGGTTTGTCTTGGAATACATCCACTCAATGAATGTCATCAATCGTTCTCCAGCCACCTTGTATGAGTATCTTAAAGAATATCACCGTTTCTTTGATTGGTTAATTGATTCAAATATTGTTGATAAGGCTAACTTCAAAGACATCCCTATCGAAGTTCTTGAACACCTCAAAAAATCTGAAATAGAGAGTTACATCATCTACTTGCGTGAACGTCCAAAAATGACAAGTAAGACCACACAGTACGGTGTCAGTCAAAAAACAATTAATCGAACAATCTCTGCCTTATCCAGCTTATTTAATTATCTTACTAGAGAAACTGAAAACGAGGAAGGTGAACCCTACTTCTACCGTAATGTCATGGATAAAATCAAGACAATAAAAGAAACTCAAACTCTTAGACAACAAGCGGCAAATATTAAGGAAAAGCTCTTTCTCGGTGAAGAAACCCAAGAGTTTCTTGATTATATTGACCAAATTTACGAAACAACACTATCTCAGCGTGCATTAGCTAGTTTCAAAAAAAATAAAGAACGAGATTTAGCAATTATTGCTTTGATGCTTGCATCGGGTTTGCGTTTATCAGAATGTACCAATGCAGACCTACAAAACCTCAATTTAAACACCTTAGTGATTGAAGTAATCAGAAAAGGTGGGAAAAAAGACGCCGTCAATATTGCCCCATTTGCTAAACCTTATTTGGAACAATACTTAAACATTCGTAAGGCACGCTACAATGCCTTAAAAGATGACAAAGCCCTTTTTCTCAGCACTTATAAAGGCGTCGCCAACCGGATTGATAATCGAACAGTTGAAAATTTAGTTTCCAAATATTCAGCAAGCTTTAAGATAAAAATTACTCCCCACAAGCTTCGCCACACGCTTGCCACAAGACTTTATGCTGAAACAAAATCTCAGGCTTTAGTTGGAACGCAGCTCGGGCATAAAAACACTGCAACAACGGATATCTATACCCATATCATCAATGATGAAAACCAAAAAGCCCTAGACAAACTTTAAAAAGAAAAAACTGTGAGAAATACTCGCAGTTTTTTTAGTTTAGAAAAATTTAAGCTTTAACCTCGGCAATCACCTCAATCTCCACCAAAGCTCCTTTAGGAAGCCCTGCTACGCCAACTGCAGAACGAGCAGGAAACTTCGTTCCAAAAGCTTGAGCATAAACTTCATTAAATTTAGCAAACTCATCAATATGAGCCAAAAAACAAGTGGTTTTAATAACATGGTCAAAATCAGAATTTCCAGCCTTTAGCAAAGCAGCAATATTTTTCATCACTTGCTCTGTTTGAAGCTCAATCGTTTCCCCCACCAACTCGCCACTGATAGGATCTAAGGCAATTTGTCCTGAAGCATATAACACTCCATTAACAATTTTACCTTGAACATAAGGCCCTATTGCCTTCGGTGCATCTTCCGTAGAAATAATTTCCATTAAAGTTTCCTTTCTATTTTAATAATCAAAGTATGTGTTTATTCCGCAATATCAATATCTTTTTTAAGTTCCTCAATATCAAGGTCAGCAAATAAAAACTTACGATCTTGCACAGGGAAAGACTGATTAAGCTGGTCAATTGCCCCAATCTCAACCTTACCATTTTCCATAACAAAATCCAAAACGTGCCCCCCGAAAGTATGATCGTCGCTGATAAAATGAAGATGATAACCAGCCACACTCACTCCGTGAAACATTTTAGGCGTCCAAATTCCAACAATTGTTCCTTGTACATTTTCTTCAAAATACTCAGGTTGATGCTGCGACACATCAACAAATTTTGTGCCCTCTTTAGCACGAGGGATCATTCTTACATGAATTTTTGAGAATAGACCTTCAATCTTAATTGAACGAAATAAATTTTGACCGTCAAAATAACTTTCCATACGCTCTTCAAGCTCTTTATCAGTAGCCGCAAAGCGTTGTTTAAAAGTTACCTCTGCTCGGTGATGGACAACAGCAGCATAGGGCACACGCACATCTTCTTCAAGCTCAGTAATCGTTTTATCTCCCTTAGCCTGATAAGCCTTTCCATCAAGAATAATTAGCTCACCATCAATCGAATCTAAAGTTCCGATTCCCAAATCGCCATGTTTTAATAGTTCACCAATGGTCATTGTACCCTCGTAAAGCCCCGACATCAAAGCCCCTAGAGTATTATATTGAAAAAGTTGCGTAATTTCTGACATATAATTTCCCCTTTTTTAACTAAAAGATTATCTGTTTCAATTATAGCAAAAAGCACCTACTTTTTGTATAACCACCTCCTAAGTAATGTACTTGCTGATATCTTTATTTTTTTGATCCCCCTTTAATTTTGGTATTTTCTTATTTTTATAATTTTTTCTTCCAGATGAAAGTGCCATTATTATACCTTTTCATCGATTTCATCGTTATACCATACCATGATATATTTTTTTAATTGAGAATCTATACTAGCTTCAATATAATATCTTGCAAAAAAATAAAAGCAATTATTTCTAATTGACTTTTGTTTTTTTGCTCTTAGAAACTATTTAGCAAGTCCATTATAAATTTGATCCAAATTCCATTTCATCATCCGGTAATAGCTGTCACCATTTTCTCCTTTTTTTGCCACTGAATCTGTAAAAATTGTTGAATAGATTGGAATTCCTGTATCCTTAGAGATTGTTTTCATTGGTCGACTATCAACACTGCTTTCCACAAAAAGGGATTTGAGTTCAGTAGCTCTTAACTTTCTAACTAAAGTTTTTATTTGGTCTGGTGTACCTTCTTCCTCAGTATTGATCTCCCAGATGTAAGCAGATGGAATATTGTAAGCTTTAGAAAAATATTTAAAACATCCCTCACTTGTTACAATCACCTTTTTATTTTCAGGTATTAAAGAAAATTTAGATTTCGCTTGCTGATCAAGATTAGATAATTTTTTAACGTATTTATCTAAATTATTTTTATAAAAATCCTTATTAGCTGAATCTTTTTTAGATAACTGTTGTTCAATATTTTTTGCATAAATAATCCCATTCTCTAAATTGAGCCAAGCGTGTGGATCTTCTTTTCCTTCAGTGTTCTTTCCTTCAAGATAAATGACATCAACTCCAGTACTTACAGGAAAATAGTCAGTATTTTCTTTTTTATTTGCATTATTTACTAGTTTTGTAAACCAGGCATTTCCACCTGTTTCCAAGTTTAAACCATTATAAAATATTAAATCTGCTCGAGAAGTTTTTTGAACATCTACAGGCAATGGCTCGTATTCATGCGGATTTTTTCCAACGGGAACTATACTATGCAAGTTAATTTTATCCTCAGCAATATTTTTTGTAATATCTGCCAAAATAGAGTTAGTCACAACCACATTTAATTTTTTATCTGTTACTTGGTCTGTTTTTTTATTTGAACAACCTACTAGAAAAACGATAGCACCTAGTGCTATAAAAGTTATCAATATATTTTTATGTTTTTTGATCATCAATTTTAACTTTCTTTTTTATAAAATTTTGTTTTGGTGAAACTAAAAAACTAATTGCAAAAATAACAGCTGAAGTAATAACAATGCTTGAACCAACAGCAATATTAAAGCTATAACCTATAAATAAACCTAAAACGGAAGAACTTGCCCCTATTGATGAAGAAAGAATTATCATTTTCTTCAAGCTATTAGTATATAAATATGCTGTTGCCGCTGGCGTAATTAACATGGCAACGATTAAAATAGTTCCCACACTTTGCATTGCAGTTACGGATACTAGCGTCAATAGAACCATCAAAAGGTAGTGATAAAAATTAACACTCATTCCAATTGCTTTTGCCATCAATGGATCAAATGATGTGATTAAAAGCTCCTTGAAAAATAGAACAATGGCTAGTAGGACAGCTACCGACACACCTATTGTTAACCATTTATCAATATCTTGTACTGCTAAAATATTACCAAAAAGGATATGGAATAAATCCGTCGAGCTGTTGGCAATTCCAATTAAAATAACTCCTAAAGCTAGAAAGGAACTAAATGTAATTCCGATTGCAGTATCTCCTTTAATAATACTGTTGTTTTTTATGAAAGTAATAATTACTGATGATAGTAATCCAAAAATGATTGCCCCTACAAAGAAATTTATTCCTAAAATATAGGAGATAGCAACACCAGGAAGTACTGCATGGGAAATAGCATCACCCATCAAGGACATTCCTCTTAAAATGATGAAACAACCCACCGCTCCTGAAACTATACCTATTACAACTGCTGTAACTAAAGCGTTTTGTAAAAAATGAAACTCATATAAACCATTTATAAAATTCTGTATCATTTGATTCCTAATCTCCTATAAAAATATTATCTCCGTATGCTGCTTTTAAATTTTGGGGATTGAAACTATCTTTTATTGGTCCATATGAGATTAATTCTCTATTCAAAATAATGATATCATCAAAATATTCGTTTACTTTGCTTAAGTCATGGTGCACAATTAATATCGTTTTCCCTTGATTTTTCAAATCTTTAAGAATATCAATGATAATTCTTTCACTTATTGAATCAATTCCCACGAAAGGTTCATCTAAAAATATAAAATCTGCTTCTTGAACTAGACATCGTGCTAATAAAACCCTTTGAAACTGTCCACCAGAAAGCTCACCTATTTGTCTATTTTCGTAATCTAATAAATTAACTTTATCTAATGCTTTAGATACTCTTGACCATTCATTAATCCCAAGCTTCTGAAATAGCTTTAAGCTCGTATAAGTTCCAAGTGATACGCACTCCTTTACCTTGATAGGAAAAGTTGGATCAATATCACTTTTCTGTTCTACATAAGCTATATTTTTTAATTGTTTTCTACTCTCTTCACCATTTATTAGTGTTTCCCCAGTATGAGGAATAACGTTAAGAATAGCCTTAATCAGTGTTGATTTACCCGCACCGTTTGGCCCGATAATTCCAGTAATTTTGCCGGGTTTCACTTTTAATCTAATATCTGATAATACTTTGATTTCATTATAAAATACATTTATACCATTAATGTTTATCATTGCTTCTTCCTTAAAGTGTGATATGCTAAATAACATATGAAAATTAAATAGCACTTCTAAACAAATTATAGCATTGACTAATTTTATAATCAATATATTTCATGTAAGCTATCAATAACTTAACCTGAATAATATATCATAAAAAATATCTATCTTTATTCTGATAATTTTATATTACAAAAAATTAATTGGTTTTTTAAGAGATTCAGTATACCCTTCATTTTTCGGATGCTCTTATTGTCTAGATATTAGGAGGAGCTTTACTCTGGAGCTATGCTATAATATTTTCAATCAGCATTAAAAAGGAATTCTTTTTATGGGAGAAATCAAGCATATGGCGACGAATTAAGACGAATTAAAAAGTCTGTTTGACCATTACCTTGAAGGTAAAACTCAAACAGACTTCTGCCGTGACTAGGGTGTCTCCGGTGCTGCACTTTTTAAATGGGTCATCGGTCAGACAATTCTATCCTCGCTACATTTTTCTATTATCTATCCATTATTTATTTTATTTGCTTATAAATCTAAAAAAAATGGTTTTTATATTTTACACAAGGAGTTCATAAAGGCTTTCATTACCATGCAAGTTCACATAATGCGTATCAAATTCCTCAATCCGTTCAATTAAAGCATCGTAATCATTACGGTCAGCCAACAAAACTCCAACTAAGCATGGGCCTTTTCCCTTATCTGCACGCTTAATATACTCGAAACGTGTGATGTCATCATTTGGGCCTAAAATATCACTGACAAAAGTTCTTAAGGCTCCCGGTCTTTGAGGAAAGTTAATGACAAAATAATGTTTTAGACCTTCATAAACCAAAGCACGTTCTTCAATTTCTTGCATTCGACTAATATCATTATTTCCACCGCTCACAATGCAAACAATATTTTTACCTTTAATTTCATCTTTGATAAGTTCAAGAGCGGCCACTGATGTTGCACCAGCAGGCTCAGCAACAATCCCTAACTTAGAATATAACTCTAAAATCGTCTGTGAAATTAATCCTTCATCAACAGAAAGCAAACGCTTTACTTTATCCTTGATGAGGTGGTAAGTCTTTTGTCCTGCTGTTGCTACAGCAATTCCATCTGCGAATTTATCGATGTGTTCTAAAGTCACGGGATGACCAGAGGCAAAAGCCGCTTTCATGCTAGTTGCTCCTTTAGCTTCTACGCCAACTATTTCCGCTTTTGGGAAGCACTCAGAAGCATAAGCTGTAATACCAGCAATTAAGCCCCCTCCTCCGATTTGGACAAGAACTTGATCAATATCGATATTAAGCGCTTTGGACTGATCAAAAATTTCTAGTGCAACTGTTCCTTGCCCAGCAATAACATGGTCATTATCAAAAGGGTCAATGAATGGCTTTTTCTCCTTGCTAGAAAAAAGCTTAGCAGCCTGCGCAGATTCATCGAAAGTATCGCCAATTAAACGGATGTCCACATGATCTCCACCAAAAAAGCGAACTTGTGATATTTTTTGGTTTGGAGTTGTAACAGGCATAAAAATTGTAGCCCCGATATTTAGCTGGTTCGCAGCAAAAGCGACGCCCTGAGCGTGATTTCCCGCGCTTGCACAAACTACACCTTGTTTTCTTTGCTCACTACTCAATTGACTAATAGAATAATATGCTCCACGAAGTTTGAAAGAACGTACACGTTGCAAGTTTTCTTCTTTTAGATATATATTTGCTTGGTATTTTTCTGATAAATAAGGATCAAACTGCAAAGGCGTTTTTACAACAATTGTTTTGAGCACTTCATAAGCTTGTTTAACATCTTTTGCTGATACCATTTAAAAACCTCCTAGAAAAACGGCACAAAAGTACCGTCGCTTTTTATTTTTTAGTATCCAAAATCTATTACTGATAGATTTTAAAGGCATCGTCATCACCAGATTGTGTGAATGGCATTGCTTTACGTAGTTCTGCCCCAATTTTTTCAATTTCAAGATTTTTAGCAGCTTCGCGATAGGCTGTTAATTTTGGACGGCCCGCTTTGAAGTCATCAACGAAATCTTGAGCAAATTTTCCAGATTGAATATCAGCCAAAACAAGCTTCATATTCTTTTTAACTTCGTCAGTAATAATCCGTGGACCAGTCACATAATCGCCAAACTCAGCAGTATTTGAGATGGATTGACGCATTTTAGTAAAACCACCTTCATACATGAGGTCAACAATCAATTTCATTTCGTGTAAAACTTCAAAGTAAGCCAATTCGCCAGCGTATCCAGCTTCTGTCAGTGTTTCAAAACCGGCTTCAACAAGTGCTGTCAAACCTCCACATAGAACAGCTTGTTCCCCAAACAAATCTTCTTCAGTTTCTTCTTTAAAGGTTGTTTCGATAATTCCCACTCGAGCACAACCAATTCCTTTGGCCCAATCCATTGCGATTTCACGTGCATGACCACTTGCATTTTGGTGGGAAACAAACAAAGCTGGCGTACCAAAACCTTCAGTATAAGTCCGACGGACAAGGTGACCTGGAGCCTTAGGTGCAACCATAAAGACGTCAACATCTTCTGGTACTTTAATATAGCCAAAATGGATATTAAATCCGTGAGCAAAACCAAGGGCTGAACCCGCTTTTAAGTTTGGTTTGATGTCCTCTTCATAAATGGATTGTTGAAGTTCATCTGGCGCCAAAACCATAATAACATCAGCTTTAGCTACTGCTTCTCCTACTTCAAATGTTTCAAAGCCATCTTCTTTTGCTTTATCAAAAGATTTTCCGTGGCGCACACCAATGATAACGTTGTGACCAGAATCACGCAAATTCTGTGCGTGAGCATGTCCTTGTGAACCATAACCGATTACCGCAATTTGCTTTCCAGCAAGTGCTGATACTTCTACATCATCTTCATAATACATTGTAACTGCCATTTTTGTTTCCTCTATTTTTTCTATTTATTTGTTAACTTATTTAAATTTAGCCACGCTCGAAGCCTGCACTACCTGTCCGAGCCATATTTAGAATGCCATAAGGACTAACAACATCAATAAGTGCTTCGATTTTTGCTGAATCACCCGTTAATTGAATGGTGACATTTTCCAGGTTGACATCAACCACATTTACTCTAAAAGGTTCAATCATTGTAAAAATTTCTGCCCTAATGGTCGGTGGAGCTGATACTTTAATCAAGACGACTTCACGTTCTACATGAGGCAAATCTGTAATATCAGCTACTTCAATCACATCTATTAAGCGATTTAATTGTTTAATGATTTGTTCTACTTCATCAAGATGATCAACTTCAATAACAAAAGTGGTATGAGTTAAGTCTTGACTTTCAGTAACCCCAGCGGTAATTGAGAGAATATTCACTTGCCTCCGATTGAGAACGGCGGTAAATCGATTCATAATTCCTGTCACATTATGAAGTTTTGCGATAATCATTCTACGCATTATCTACCTCCTCATTCTCATCAGTAAAATGAAGTCCAATCATTTCGTCATTGTGTAATCCAGCTGGTATCATTGGTAAAACATGTTCAGATTTTGAAATTAGAACTTCAATAAGCATTGGCTCATCTTCTGTAATAATTTTTAAATCATCAGCCAAAGTTTTTGGATTATCTAACTTAACATGTTTGATGCCATAAGCTTCGGCTAACAATTGAAAATTGGGTTCAACATCAAAAACGGATTGTGAACGTCGCTCTTCATAGAATGATTCTTGCCATTGACGTACCATTCCCAATGAATGATTATTAATCAGAACAACTTTGATTGCAATACCGTAGCCATTAAGTAATGCTAATTCTTGATTAGTCATTTGAAAGCCACCATCGCCAACAAAAACAATGACATTTTTATTTGGCTGTGCCAGCTTTGCACCGATTGCTGCAGGAATGCCAAAGCCCATTGTCCCCATTCCCCCAGAAGTAATAAGCTGCCTTGCATTTTTATAAGGATAATATTGCGCCACCCACATTTGATGTTGCCCAACATCGGTCACAATGATTGCGTCTCCTTGAGTGTATTCTCCAATTAATTTAATTGTTTCCTGTGGACGGATATCATGGTTTTGGGGCTCATAAGTAAATGGTACTTTCTCTTTATTTTCAATGACAGTTTTAATCCAATCATTAAAGTCAGTCTTGACCTTATTTAATTGCAAAAGTCTGCTTAAAGCCACTTTCAAATCAGAAAGGATTGGAATATCAGTTTTTACAATTTTGCCAAGTTCAGCAGCGTCAATATCAATATGAGCAACGACAGCATTTTTAGCAAATTTTGCAGGATTGGATACAACTCTATCGTCAAAACGTGATCCCAAATTAATAATATAGTCAGCCTCAACTAAAGCCATATTTGCAGCGTATGAACCGTGCATCCCTGCCATTCCTAATTGCAAATCATGGCTGATTGGTAATGTTCCTAAGCCAAGTAGTGTAGAAACAACTGGAATTTGATATTTTTCGACAAATGCTCTGAAAATATCAACTGATCCAGAATAATTAATTCCTCCGCCAGCAATAATGACTGGTTTTTTACTGACAGAAAGTTGCGTCAGTAATTCTTGTAATTGCTCATCAGTCGCTTCTTCACTTGCGTGATAATGGGGAAGATTCAAACTTGGATCATTAATTTCAGTGACTTCAAGAGTTGAAACATCTTTTGGTAAATCAATTTCTACTGGTCCAGGACGTCCTGTCCTTGCCAAATAATAGGCTTCTGTAACAATTCTTGGAATATCTGCGGTTTCCCTAATTTGATAATTATATTTTGTAATTGGGGCTGTAATTCCAACAGTATCTGCTTCTTGAAAAGCATCTTTACCAATTGACTGACGGCCAACTTGACCTGTGAAAACTAACAATGGGACTGAATCAAGATAAGCGTCAGCAATCCCGGTTACTGCATTAGTCGCCCCCGGCCCAGATGTAACAACGACGACACCAACTTTACCAGACGATTTAGCGTAACCTTCAGCCTCATGCGTTGCTCCTTGCTCATGACGGGCTAAAATATGTTGAATTCCTTCAAAATTATGAATCGCATCATACAAGGGGAGCATGGCCCCACCAGGATAACCAAAAATAATTTCTACTCCAAGTTCTTTTAAGGTTTGGAGAACAAGTTGGGAACCGGAAGTAGGTTTTTCTAACTTTATTTTTTTCATTCAAACCTTTTTATAAATCTGTAACGCAACCTTCACTAGCGGGGCGTGTAAGTTTGGCAAATTTTGCAAGAACACCACGCGTTGCTTTAGGGGCTGGTTTTTGATAATTGGCACGTCGTTTAGCAATTTCTTCATCAGAAACTTTTAAACTAATACTATTATTCACCGCATCAATTTCGATAATATCATCATCTTCAACTAAACCAATCAACCCACCTTCAACTGCTTCAGGGACGATATGACCCACAACAAAGCCGTGTGTGCCGCCAGAAAATCTTCCGTCAGTAATGAGGGCACAAGATTTTCCAAGTCCTGCTCCAATTAATGCTGAAGTTGGTTTTAACATCTCTGGCATTCCCGGACCTCCGACTGGGCCAATATTTCTAATGACCGCAACATCACCAGCATGCAATCGGCCAGACTCAATGCCATCGATAAAGTGTTGTTCTCCATCAAAAACACGAGCAGTTCCTTTGAAAAATTCGCCTTCTTTACCAGAAATTTTTGCAACAGAACCTCCTTGGGCAAGATTACCGTACAAAATTTGTAAATGTCCAGTTGCTTTAATTGGATTTTTTAGCGGTCGCATAATATCTTGACTGTCAAAGTCCAAATCTAATGCTGTTTCAACATTTTCAGCCAAAGTTTTACCTGTGACGGTCAAACAATCACCGTGAAGTTTGCCTTCTTTAAGTAGGTATTTCAAAACAGCAGGAAGGCCACCAATCTTGTGCAAATCTTCCATCATATATTTTCCGCTCGGTTTGAAATCGCCAAGAACAGGGGTAATATCTGAAATTCGTTGGAAATCATCTTGCGTAATTTCTACACCTATAGCATTTGCCATTGCAATGATATGAAGCACAGCATTGGTTGAACCTCCAAGGACCATGACAATTGTTATGGCATTTTCAAAAGCTTCTTTGGTCATGATATCACTTGGTTTAATATCTTTTTCTAATAAATTTTTGATGGCTGAACCAATTTCATCACACTCTTCTTGTTTTTCTTGACTGATTGCTGGATTGGAAGAGGAATAAGGTAAACTCATTCCTAAAGTTTCAATAGCAGCAGCCAGGGTATTAGCAGTGTACATTCCTCCACAAGCACCTTGTCCTGGAATGGCATTGCAAATGACGCCATGATAATCTTCATCAGAAATATTCCCAGTGATTTTTTGTCCCAGAGCTTCAAAGGCCGAAACAATATTTAATTTTTCACCTTTATATTCGCCATGTTCAATCGTTCCGCCATAGACCATAATTGACGGACGATTTAAGCGAGCCAGTCCGATAATTGAACCTGGCATATTTTTATCACAACCAGGAATGGCAACGATGGCGTCATAATATTCAGCACCAGCGTTGGTTTCGATGCTGTCAGCAATAACTTCACGACTGACTAAAGAGTATCTCATGCCAAGCTTTCCGTTGGCAATTCCATCAGAAACTCCAATTGTATGAAATTGAAGTCCAATCAATCCGTCAGTTTGGTTGACAGAACTTTTGATTTTACTCCCAAGTGTTCCCAAGTGCATATTACATGAATTTCCGTCCCAATCCATGCTGACGATTCCGACCTGAGCTTTTTTGAAATCCTCATCTTTAAAACCAATGCCGTAGTACATCGCTTGAGTCGCTGGCTGTGTTGGATCTTGCGTCAATGTTTTAGAATATTTATTGAGTTCAATAGTTTCCGTATTACCGTTATATTTAAATTCCATTTTATAATGACCCTCTTCAAAAATTTTTAATATCCACATTTTAACAATAAAAAACAAAAAAATCAATAATTTTTCATACAATTCAAACCAATTTTAAATCTTTTCTTTTATTGTGTAGGGATAACGAATATTTTATGAGCTATTCGGTGAAGTTCCACAGCTCGTTCGTAGAAATCAGATAAAACTTCTTTAGTGAGGAGTTGATTTTTATCTCCTTGTTTAACAATTGTCCCTTTTCTTAATAATAGGAGGTGGCTAAAGTCATCTGTAATTTCATCAGAATGATGCGTAATATAAATTACCGTCGGCGAGTTATCTAGCACGATAATATGATGCAAGTGTGACAAGAATTTCTCTTTTGCAAATAAGTCTAAACCATTTGTAGCTTCATCTAAAATCAGGATATCGGGTTGTAAAATCAAACTACGAGCAATAAGTAAAATTTGTTTCTCACCTTGAGATAAACTTCCATAAGCTCTTCCAATTAGCGCTTCCGCCCCAATTGTTCTCAAAAGTTCTCTGGCCTCATCAAGCTCCTTATCAGTATAGAATTTATAGAGCATACTAGAATTGAATTTCCCTGTGTACACTACATTTTCAGATTTTATAGTTGATGTGAAACGCTCAGCGATATAGGATCCTACTACGCTCACTCGTCGTCTCAATTTTGGAATTTCTCCCTTGCCAAATTCCGTTCCTAAAACAGAAATTGAGCCTTTAGTTTTCCATTCTTCAGCTAAGATAAGTTTGAGTAAACTTGTCTTTCCTGAACCGTTCAAACCCAATATTGCCCAATGTTCTCCTTGGTTGACTTGCCAGCTTATATTCGATAAAATTTGTCTTTTATTTCGGATCAAATCAACATTTTTAAAATCAATAATAGTCATAAACTCCTCAAATTTTCTTTTTGTTTCATCCAATTTCTCCTCTAGTTAGAGCCTTGTAGGAGAAAGGGTTAATTTATTGTTTTCAATTATAATACTCTTAATATTTGGAATTGTCAATAAAATAACAGTATATTTATATGCGAATAAAAAACCCTCTGTTTTAATCAGAGGGTTTTTGTTAATCTAAAGTATTGATAATTTTTTCTAAGTCGCCTAATGCTCGTTCAGCAACTTTCGTGTACCGTTCTTTTTTATCACGAATACGTGGACCTTCCAATTCCCCAACAATACCAAAAGTAACATTCATTGGTTGGAAATGTTTGCTATCTGTGTGAGTAATGTAGTAAGGTAAGCTTCCGATAGCAGTTGTACGTGGAAAAATAACATCTTCCTGTTCGTTAAAAAGGCGAACAGCATTGATTCCTGCCACTAAGCCAGAAGCCGCAGATTCTACGTATCCCTCTACTCCTGTCATTTGACCCGCAAAAAATAGATTTTCTTGTTTACGAGATTGGAAAGTTTGTTTTAGGAGATTAGGAGAATCCATATAAGAGTTGCGGTGCATTACACCATAACGTACAAACTCAGCATTTTCCAAACCTGGAATCATTTGGAAGACGCGTTTTTGCTCACCCCATTTGAGATGTGTTTGGAAGCCAACGATGTTATATAGTGATGCTGAGGCATTATCTTGACGGAGTTGAACAACAGCATAAGGTGTTCTAAACTCACCATCTCTTGGTCCATTATAATCTTCAGGATATTCAAGTCCAACTGGTTTCATTGGACCGAACAACATTGTCTTATAACCACGTTTTGCCATTTCTTCAATTGGCATACACCCTTCAAAAACTTTCATGTCTTCGAAGGAATTGAGTGGTGCTTCTTCTGCTGAAATCAAAGCTTCCTGAAAAGCCTGAAATTCTTCCTTTGTCATCGGACAATTGATATAATCTGCTTCTCCCTTGTCGTAGCGTGATTTTTTATAAACCTTATTGAAATTAATAGAATTAGCATCGATAATCGGCGCTGCGGCATCGTAAAAATAAAAACCATCGCCACCGTTTAATTCATGGATTTTAGCTGCGAGAGCATCCGAAGTCAAAGGCCCTGTCGCAATAATTGTAATTTCATCCTGAGGAATTTCGGTAATTTCTCCACGATTGATTTCAATCAATGGATGGTTAGAGATACGTTCAGTAATAAAATCAGCAAACCCCTCTCTATCTACAGCCAAAGCTCCACCTGCAGGTACTTGAGTGGCTTGTGCTGCTTGAATAATCACTGAATCCAAACGCTTCATCTCTTCTTTTAAAAGTCCAACAGCATTAGTAATGGCTGCACCGCGCAGAGAATTTGAACAAACTAATTCTGCAAATTTGTCTGTTTTATGCTGCGGAGTCGGTTTTACTCCACGCATCTCGTACAATTTGACGGGGATGCCACGTTTTGCAATCTGATAAGCTGCTTCAGAGCCTGCAAGGCCTGCTCCAATAACATTGATGTGTGTTTTTTTCATTCTCTTATTATACCATACACTATTCAGCAATATTTATTTTGAACTCTTATTGTCAAGATTAGTTTAATTTTTTTAAAATGGGAAACAGTAAAAAAACCATAGATAATCCTATGGTTTTCACATTCAAAATTCTTTAGGGTGCAATTCGTTTCCTTGCCGCTCTTTTTCGACCCAATTCAATCTTGGCTTCTTTTTGTTTGCTTGGGTTAATTATTTTTGCTTTGACTCCAAGAGCTGTTGCAGCGAGTCCTAGTAAGATGACTGCATTTCCGGCAGCGAAACCTTTAATAAAAGTGTGTTTCATCTGATTTTCCTCCTTTTTGTTCCTGTTACTACTATTTTACCACTAAATATAATAATCAAATAGTGATTTGAATACTAATTTTATTCCAAACTCAGAAACAACTACTTCTTATTTATTTTTGAAGATGAAATGGATAGCTCTACCTTCTCCTGTTAAAAAGTGTTGTCATTTCTCAGGGAGCGAGGAAGAAAAGTACGGATATCATCGGAATTATAGCCAACTAATAGTTTATGGTCATCAAAGATAATAGGTTGCCTGAGTAATTGAGGATTTTGATAAATGAGTTTTATCATTTCGTTAAAGCTTAAGTCATCTAAACTGACTTCTTCTTCAACATGGAGGTAGACTTTCTTAGCTTTCTTTTTGGAAACTAAAATATCTTCAAATCCATTCGAAAGCTGAAGAATTTTTCGTAAGTCCTTTTTGTCTATTCCAGTTGTATCTTTGAGTTTAAAGGGGATATGGTAATGTTCCATGAATTTGATGGCTTGCCTTGTGGATACGGATCCAGCTTTTGCTCTGTAAATTGTAATCATATTTTTATTTCTTTTTTATACTATATGTTGTAGAAGTGTTAAAAACGTTAGTTAATTATACAATTTAATTGGATTCTTTGCAATAACTTTTGAGTTTTTATATTGATAAATTCTTAGAAAATAATATTATGTTTTATTTGAGCCTGGCATAGAAAGATATAAAAAAATAATTCGACCACTACGAATTATTTTTTATATTCTATCTTGAAGCAAGGCCTTTTGGAAAAGGTTAAATTATTTTAACGAGAGGAACTATTTTTAAAATGAGCAAGGTTGAAACACTAAATATTGATATCTATTTTTGTTTTTCTTCTTGATAATCACATTCTTCGTTGGAACAAATAACTTGTTTCCCACCACCACGTACTTTCTTTTCAACGAGAAAATGTCCTGATTTTGGACAATCACGTCCGATTGGTTTGTCCCAACTTGTAAATTCGCACTCTGGGTACCGATCGCAACCGTAGAAAAGTCGATTTTTCTTAGTTTTTCGTTCAATAATATTACCCTCGTGACAAAGTGGGCATTTCACACCAATCTCTTTCACAATTGCTTTGGTATTGCGACAGTCAGGAAAGTTGCTACAAGCATAGAATTTCCCAAAGCGGCCGAGTTTGATTACCATTGGATTTCCGCAAACATCACAGTCAAAACCTGCTGGCTCATCTTTGATTTGGATTTTTTCCATGCCTTCTTCAGCTTTTTCAAGTTCAATTGCAAATGGTTTATAAAATTGATCAACGACTTCAATCCATTGACGTTTTCCTTCTTCAACTTCGTCAAGATCTTTTTCCATCTCTGCAGTAAATTCTGAATTAACGATATTTGGGAAAAATTCTACGATGAGTTTATTTACAATTTCGCCAAGTTCTGTAGGTTCAAAGCGCTTGGCTACCAGCCTTACATAATATCTTTTCTGTATAGTTTCTAAAGTTGGAGCGTATGTTGAAGGACGTCCTACTCCATTTTCCTCCAAAGTCTTAATCAAGGTAGCTTCTGAATAGCGGGCTGGTGGCTGAGTAAAATGTTGCTCAGGTTTGATATTTGATTTTTTGACTATTTCATTTTCTACCATTTCTGGCAACATATTTGATTTATCAGAGTCATTGTAAATTACTAAATAACCATCAAATTTTACCTGAGAACCATTGGCAATAAAAACAACACCGTTTTGCGATAGAGTAACTTTCACAGTATCAAAAATTGCAGGAACCATTTGGCTAGCAACAAAGCGATTCCAAATAAGTGTATAAAGCTTCAATTGATCTTTATCTAAATATTTGGCAATTAATTCTGGGGTGTTAAATACATTTGAAGGACGAATAGCTTCATGGGCGTCTTGAGCACCGGCTGCATTTTTTACTTTTGAACCATGTTTACTATATTTTTCACCAAATTTTTCAGAAATAAAATCATGTGCAGTACTTTGTGCAACGGGTGAAATTCGTGTTGAGTCTGTCCGCATATATGTAATTAACCCTTGATGGCCTTGACTTCCAAGTGTCAAACCTTCATAAAGCTGTTGGGCAACCATCATCGTTTTGCGGGTACGGAAATTAATTTTATTTGCAGCATCCTGTTGCATCGAACTTGTTGTATAAGGCAGAGGAGCGTTTCTACGACGTTCTTTCTTTTCAACTTTGTCAACATTAAAATCTGGTCCATCCAAACGTTCCATGACTTCGATTACGTCTTGATTCGTTTTTAAAGGACGTTTTTTCCCATCAACTCCCCAAAATGCGGCTTTGAATTTTTTAGTCCCTTTTTTAAATTCACCATCAATGGTCCAATATTCTTCAGGGATAAAGCTATTGATTTCATTTTCACGGTCAACAATCAATTTGAGGGCAATGGATTGAACTCGTCCTGCCGAAAGTCCTTTTTTAACTTTTTTCCAAAGAATAGGACTGATTGAATAACCTACTAGACGGTCAAGAACACGGCGTGCTTGTTGAGCATCGACAAGATCAACATCAATTTGACGAGGCTCCTTAAATGCATTTTTGACCGCATCTTTAGTGATTTCATTGAAAACCACTCGATTTCTTTCTTCAAGTGGAAGATTTAAAATATGGGCTAAATGCCATGAAATAGCTTCGCCCTCTCGGTCCGGGTCACTTGCGAGATAGACAGCTTTTGCAGCTTTGGCTTCTTTTTTAAGAGAGTTGATTAGCGGTGCTTTTCCACGAATATTGATATATTGTGGCTCATAATTATTTTCAATATCAACCGACATAGTTGATTTTTTGAGATCTCGGATATGTCCAACCGAGGCGACAACTTTATAATTGCGACCTAAATATTTTTCGATTGTCTTAGCCTTAGCTGGTGATTCAACAATAACAAGATTTTTTCCCGGTGTAATCTTTTTCCGAGTTGTTTTTTTCTTAGTTGTTGTTGTTTTTATTTTATTTTCAGTAGTAGTTGGCATATTTTTGTCCTAATATCATAGTTTAGTTTGAACTCTAACTTACCAAATGGAACTTAATCAAGGCAAATTGTGAGAATCAAAGCAATAATTTCTGAGATTTTTTGTTCAGGTGATTATTGGATACTCTCTCATGATAAAGACTTTTTGATAATATGTCAAGCTATTTCGTTTTCTTATAGGAAAACTTGATATATTTTGACTACGCAAAAAGTATGAGCAACGTTATATAACGGGCTTTGAAGACAATTTATTGATAAAAATATTCTTCTAAGATATCTTGTGCCTGATAGACTAGTTTGGCTCCTTGTTGAATCAGATGATGACAACCATCCGAGTAACCTTCAGTGATATTGCCAGGAATAGCAAAAACGTCTCTCCCTTCTTCAAGAGCACGCTCGCTGGTAATCAAACTGCCACTGCGCAACTTTGCTTCAACAACAACCACACCACGTGAAAGACCAGCGATGATTCGATTACGTTCGGGGAAGTGGTATTTAAGTGGTTTTTCTCCCGGAGAATATTCTGTGATAATCAATTCTTTTTGAGCCATATACTCTTGGAGCTTACGATTTTCCGCAGGATAAAAAACATCCAGACCACTTCCGATAACTGCAATAGTGGGTGTTTGGCTTTTTATTGCTGAAATATGACTGGCTGCGTCAATGCCCTTCGCAAGTCCACTGACTATAATAAAACTTTGCTTGAGTTCTTTTATAATTTTTTGAACGGATAGAATACCTGACGAACTAGATGCACGACTACCCACAAAAGCAAGTTTAGGATATTTTAGTAATTCGATATTTCCTTGATAAAAAAGTAATGCAGGGGGATTGTAAATCTGGCGAAGACGATCCGGGTAAGCACTGTCAAGTATAGAAATTGATGAAAATTTTTTGTAGTTTTCCCGCAATTTTTTTACATCTTGACTTTTGTACTGTTCAATAAAATCAGCAACTGATTTCACTTGCGCGATTTGTGCCATTTGACGCAGAGTAAGTTTTGTCTGGTGTTTTGTATAAAATTTTAAAAGTTTATTTACACCAAGATTAGTCATTCCTGCATTTTTCCAGCGATATAAATCAAAATTTGTAATCATTGTTCCTCCAAGATACTGCCTGACAAATACGTCAGTGATTTCTCTATTCTTCTCATACTTCTATACGTTAAAAAATTGCTTTTGTAACTAGAAAATTTACTGACGAAATGTTTTTTTAATTCCGTCAGCAAATTCTCTATAATTTGTTCAAAAAAACACAAGCTTTATCTTTGCATTTCAAGGTATTAAAAGGTTAAATTAAAAGAGATTTCGTTGTAATCAATAGACTTAAGGAGAATTTCATGACTCAAGAGTATCGAGTTTTATTATATTACCACTATGTCCCAATCGAAAATGGGGCCCTTTTTGCGCAACAACATTTAGCAGACTGCAAAGCATTAGGGCTAAAAGGACGAATTTTAATCGCTGACGAAGGCATAAATGGGACTTTATCGGGAACTATTGAACAAACAGACGCCTATATTCGCTTACTGAAATCTGATTCTCGTTTCGCTTCAACTGTTTTTAAAATCGATGAAACTGATCAACACGCGTTCAAAAAAATGCACGTTCGTTATCGTGCTGAGCTCGTTAATTTAAATCTGGAAAATGATATTGATCCTTTAAAGCTAACAGGTACTTATCTCACTCCAACAGAATTTCGACAAGGACTGCTCGATGAAAATACTATTGTTATTGACGCTCGAAATGATTATGAATTTGATTTAGGACATTTTCGTGGTGCTATTCGACCGGACATCAAAAATTTTCGGGACCTCCCCCAATGGGTTCAGGATCATAAAGAAGAGTTTATGGAGAAACGCATCCTAACCTATTGCACAGGTGGAATTCGGTGTGAAAAATTCTCAGGTTGGCTAGTTCGAGAAGGTTTTAAAGATGTCGGCCAGCTCCACGGTGGAATTGCAACTTATGGCAAGGATTCTGAAGTTCAAGGGGATTTGTGGGATGGACAAATGTATGTTTTTGATAGCCGAATCGCTGTCCCCATCAACCAAAAAGAAAAAGTAATTGTCGGTCGAGATTGGTTTGACGGAACACCTTGTGAACGTTACATCAATTGTGCAAATCCAGAGTGTAATCGGCAACTCCTTGCTTCTGAAGAAAATGAAGCACAATATCTTGGTGCTTGCTCATATGAGTGTCGTATTCATCCCAAAAATCGCTATATTCAAAGCCATCATCTATCCACGGATGAAATCAACGCTCGACTTGAACATAAAAAAGCCTTTTAAGGCTTTTTTATTAAAGAATATTTTCAACTTGCATTTTTGAAAAAAGAGCTAGCTCAGTAAAACCGCTTGATTTGATTAAATTTTGGGCTAAAGTCCAACTTATCCAATCACGTTTTGCAAGATGACTATCTGTTCCTAGAGTAATCCATTTTCCACCACAATTTTTGTAGGTTTCAATAAGAAATTGATAGAATTTTTGTGTCTCAGGATATTGGAACAAGCGAGTGTTCACTTCTAATGCCTTATTTTTATCACTAAGCACCTGAAGAATTTGATGAATTAACTCGGAAAACTCATCAAATTGAATGAATTTATCCGCATAAGGGCCGTACCGTGCAACATAATCCAAATGTCCAAGTGCATTAAAACAGTCAAAGTTTTGGACACAAGCCAGCACAGCCTCTAAGTATTCTAAATGTGCTTGTTTTTTCGATTTATTTGTGTAGTAAGATGTATCATCATAAACTTCAATATCATTGATTTCATGCACAGAACCAATCACAAAATCATAGGCCGAGTTACTAACAAAATCCTCAATTTCCTGCTTAAAGCGCAAATCCAAGCCTATTTCTAAACCAATTTTTACCATGATTTGTCCCGAAAACTCAGCTTGCAGAGCACTCAACTCTTGAAAATAAGCCGGAACATCCAAGTCAAACGCCATATCAGGAAAATAAAAATCGCGATGTTCAGTAAAGCAAATTTCGTCAAGCCCATATTTTAATGCTTCTAAAATATGAGTACGTGGATTTTCCTGACTATCTGCTGAAAAATAAGAATGCAAATGATAATCTACTTTTTTCATCTAATCAGCCGTCCTTGTATGAAATTCTTTTTTATTTTGTGATTTTTGATGACGTTCTCGAAGTTTATCTTTTACTTCTTCAAGGGTCACACCATAGATATTTCCTAAAACAAACAGATGATAAAGTAAATCTGCCATTTCCCCAATAAGTTCTTCCTTGTCTGGGTTTTTACTAGCAATAATAACTTCACTTGCTTCCTCTCCAACCTTTTTGAGGACTTTATCAATTCCCTGGTCAAGTAAATAATTTGTATAAGACTTTTCAATGGGAGATAATCTGCGATTTTCAACCATGTCTTCAAGTGCTTGAAAAATATCGCGTTCGTCAAATGATTTTACTTCATTAAAGAAACAAGAATATGCTCCAGTATGACAAGCATTCCCGATTTGTTCTACAAAAATAAGCAAAGTATCTTGATCACAATCCAGCCGGATTCCCTTGATTTTTTGAAAATGTCCAGACTCTTCACCTTTGTGCCAAAGTTTTTGACGAGAACGTGAATAAAACCACGTCTCTCCTGTCTCAAGCATTTTTTCATAAGCTTCTTCGTTAGTATAAGCAAGCATAAGGACTTGCTGGGTGCGATAATCTTGCACAATTACTGGAATGAGGATTTGTTTTTCAAAATCTGGTTTCATAATGTCTCTTTCTATTTATTTTACATAAATAATATTATGTGAACTTTTATAAATGACGTGCAGGTATCTGCTCCTTAATCAATGCATCTTTAACTTCCTTGACGGTCGCTTCTCCATAGTGAAATAAACTTGCGACCAATGCGGCATCACTCTTGGTCTCTTTAAAAACATCAACAATATCTGAAATTGAGCCACAACCGCCGCTCGCTATTACAGGAATATTGACCGCCTGACATACGGCGTTTAGCATGGCGATGTCATATCCAGATTTTGTTCCGTCCTTATCCATAGAAGTTAGAAGAATTTCTCCAGCACCAAGTCGTTCACATTCAATGACCCACTCAATTAAATCAAGTCCGGTATTTTCCCTTCCTCCTTTGATATACACATCATAACCGCCGTCAGATCGCTGCTTTGCATCAATCGCAACAACAACGCATTGAACCCCAAATTCTTGAGCAGCTTCTGTGATAAGTTGAGGATTGGCAATCGCTGAGCTATTTATAGAAACCTTATCTGCCCCATTTTGTAAAATTTTCCTAAAATCATCAAGAGAACGAATTCCTCCTCCGACTGTCAAGGGAATTGAGAGTTCACGTGCGGCACGTCCAATCAATCCCACTATAATATCACGCGCTTCAAAACTTGCTGTAATATCCAGAAAAACAATTTCATCAGCACATTGTTGCTCATAGAGTTTCGCTAACTCTACAGGGTCACCAATTTCTTGTAAGCCAACAAAATTGATACCCTTAACTACCTTACCATTTTTGATATCTAAGCAAGGAATGATTCGTTTAGTCAACATTTTCAAACTCCTTTTGTAGATCTAATTTTCCTTCATAAAAGGCCTTGCCAACAATAATGCCTGAAAAGTTTGATAGACGAGCCCTTTTAATATCTGCACTATTTTTTACTCCTCCCGAAACAATAAACTCTAGTTTTGTTTCTTGGGCAATTTGATCATAAAGAGTAAAATTCGGACCAGTTAATGTCCCATCTTTAGAAATATCTGTAATAACTGTTTTGCTCACTCCCAAATGTTCAAGTTCCTTTAAAAAATCTAAATACGGAATTTGGCTCGTTTTTAACCAACCTGATGTTGAAACGAAGCCATCTTTAATGTCCACTCCGACGATGATTTTTTTCGCTCCATAACGCATAAGGGCGGCACTGAGAAATTGAGTATCTAATGCGGCAGTTCCTAAAATCACGCGATCAAGCTTGAGCTCCTCAAGATAGAAAGCAATTGTTTCAAGCGTTCGTATCCCACCGCCTATTTCAATTTTTAAATGGGTTAACTGCTTAATTTTTTCTATAGTCGCTTGATTTTCTGGTCGTCCTGATTTTGCACCGTCCAAATCTACCAGATGTAAGTAATTTGCTCCGAACTTTTCAAACTTTTGAGCAAGTTCTTCTGGTTGTCGGCTATAAATTGTTTTCTTTTCATAATCTCCTTTGTAAAGTCTTACCGCCTCACCGTTTTGTAAATCAATTGCAGGAATAATTTCCATTATTTTTGCTCCTCTAATTCTTCTAAAAAAGCTTTTAAGATTTTTTGACCAATAAGCCCACTCTTTTCAGGATGAAACTGACAACCAATTATTTTTCCATGGCCAACAATCGCAGGAATCTTTGCCTCACCATATTCAACATAAGCAATCAACTCTTGAGGATTTACAAAAGCTTGATAGGAATGAACAAAATAAACTTCATCATCCATCTCTAAATATTTTGTGATTGGATTATTTTGAGTAATCTTTAGCTGATTCCACCCCATATGAGGCAGTTTCTCATTTGTTTTAATTGGACGGATTTCACCAGGTAAAAGCCCTAAGCCTTTGGTTTCCCCCATCTCGAAACCCATCTCGAATAAAACCTGCATTCCTAAACATATCCCTAAAATTGGAATTCCAGCTTCTGCTCTTTCTTTTAAGAGATCAATCAGCTGAAAACTTTCTAAATTTTTCATTGCAATAGGAAAAGCACCAACCCCAGGGAGAACGAGTGCTGTAGCCTCCTTGATAAGCGAAATATCTCGTGAAATAATGACTTCTTGACCCAAGCGCTCAAAAGCTGCTTGGACGCTTTGTAAATTTCCCACATTATAGTCAACAATTACAATCATTTACAATATTCCTTTCGATGAGGGAATTAAATCAATCTTATCTTTATCAATGCTAACAGCCATCTTTAGAGCACGCGCAGTTGATTTGAACATTCCTTCAATGATATGATGAGTATTCTGACCATAATGCTCGTTCAAATGGAGTGTAATTCCAGCATTGAAAGCTAAAGCTCGGAAAAATTCTCCAGTCATTTCAGTATCATAACCCCCAAGTTTAGGATTGGTCGATACATCAGCATTAAAGACAAGAAAAGGACGACCGCTAATATCCAAATCACAGGTCACCAAAGCTTCATCCATTGGGACTGTAAAACTACCATAACGGCGAATTCCTAGCCTCTCTCCCAATGCTTCATTGATACACTTCCCAATAGCAATCGCGACATCTTCAATAACATGGTGAGAATCCATGCCTAAAGTTTCATGATCTCCGTGAGCCACCAGAGAAAGGTCAAAATCACTATGAAAAGCAAGTAAGGTGAGCATATGATCTAGAAATCCAATATTTGTTGAAATGTCTGCTTTACCTGTCCCATCAAGATTAAGCTCAAGGCTAATTTGAGTTTCTTTAGTTTGACGATTTAAGCTTGCTGTACGCATTTTAATCACTCTCCTTTGTTTGTGTTCTTCGCTTCATCCGCTTCATCGAATCTTACAGCGATAGAGTTAGCATGAGCTGTCAATCCTTCTGATTCGGCAAAGGCCTCGACATCATCTTTAAAAGTCGCTAAAATAGCTTTAGGGTAATAACTAAAAGTTGAATATTTTACAAAGCTATAAACACCTAAACCTGAATAAAACTTTGCAGTCCCTCCAGTAGGCAGAACATGGTTACTTCCAGACATATAATCTCCCAGTGGCTCTGGAGTATACTCACCAAGAAAAATAGATCCTGCATTTTTAACTTTTGGAAGCTGAGCAAGTGAATCTTGAGTTAAAATTTCTAAGTGTTCGGGTGCAAGCTGGTTAGAAACTTCAAATGCTTCATCAAGTGTATCAACCAGAATTGCTCCACCATAATTCTCGATAGAAGATTCAATGATTTCGCGACGTTCAAGACTTTTAACCTGTCTGTCCAACTCTTTATTCACCAAAACAACGAGCTTTTCAGACGTTGTGACGAGGATAGCGGAGGCTAATTTGTCATGTTCAGCTTGCGCCATTAAATCAGCAGCCACATATTTTGGATTTGCATATTCATCAGCAATTATCAAAACTTCCGAAGGCCCAGCAATCATATCGATATCAACTATCCCATAGCAGATTTTTTTTGCAGTAGCGACAAAGAGGTTCCCAGGTCCAACAATTTTATCCACCTTTGGGATAGAAGAGGTGCCGTAGGCAACAGCTGCAACAGCCTGTGCTCCACCAACTTTATAGATTGTGCTAATCCCGCAAACCTCAGCAGCAGCTAAAATATTAGGATTGACTAATCCATCAGCTTTGACTGGTGTGATGATAACCAAATCCTCGACCCCCGCCAACAAAGCAGGGACCGCATTCATAATCACTGTTGAAGGATAGGCTGCTGTACCTCCTGGAACATATAAAGCTACCCTTTCTAAAGGGCGAGCAATCTGGCCCATAATAACCCCATTTTCTTTATAAGTCGTCCACGAATTACCTAATTGATGTTTGTGAAATTCTTCGATTTGCTTTTTAGCACGTTGGAGTATCCGAAGATAATCAGGATCAATTTTTTCTAATCCTGCCACACGTTCTGCTGGAGTAACCGTCAGATTTTCTTTGGTTAGCTTATAGCCGTCTAACTTTTTAGCATAATCAAAAAGTGCCTCATCTCCTTTAGCTCGGATATCATCGACAATATTTTGAACAATTTGATTAACTTCTTCAGAAACATTAGTTTTACGACCTTGAAATTTTGTGGCAATTTGACTTATATTGCCATTATTGTTGATTTTCTTGAGCATTTTTAAATTTTTCCACCATTTCTACTATTTTTTCTTTTTTAAATTTGAAACTTGACTTGTTTACAATCATCCGTGTTGAGATTTTACTAACTTCCTCAATCACTTCTAACCCATTAGCACGAAGAGTATTCCCCGTTTCAACAATATCAATAATGGCATCAGCTAAGCCAACCACGGGACCTAATTCAACTGAACCTTCTAGTTTGATGATTTCAACATCTTCTTGCTTTTGGGCAAAATAAGCTTTTGTTACCTGAGGATATTTAGAAGCAATTTTTTTACGTCTCTGGAAGTTTTTTTCACAAAAATCGGGATAAGAAGCTAAAGCAAATATACATTGACCAATTTGTAAATCTAACAGTTCATAATAATCTTCAAAATCATTTTCGTCTAAAGTATCCTTTCCAACAAACCCAACATCCACAATGCCATGTTCTAAAAAAGTGATAACATCATTTGCTTTCCCAAAAATAAACTGTAAATGATCTTTTGTGGTGATTTGTAATTCTCGTCCCATACTAACAATTGGATCAACATCGTACCCTGCTTTTTCTAAGAGCTGAGTGACTTGCTTTTGAATCCTTCCCTTAGTCACTGCGATTTTAATCATTTTTCACCTCTATTTCCTGGTTTTCTAAAGCCTTTAAAACATTGTCCAGATGACAACAAAATCCTATCGCTACAGTATTTTCCCCAAAATGAGCTAATAGCTGATCATAACGGCCACCCGACAAGATAGGTTGGCTGACCGCTTCACAGTAGGCACTGAACATCAATCCTGTATAATAGTCCATGCTAGGTACCATGGCTAAATCAATTTGAACTCTGCTTTGAATAGAAATTTCTTGAACCCTTTGTTCAAGTTCTTTAAAAGCTGAGATAAGTAAAGGGTCTGTCGTTGCCTCAACCAAATCACTCAGACTCTCTAAATCGTTCTTTATCAATAAGTGTTTTAAAAGCTGATTAAGAGCTGGTGAGAATTTATGAATTTCAATGAATTCGATCATTCCACTCAGATTTTTCTTGGAGAGAATTTCAGTAAATTCTGGCGCTTCGCCAACTAGACGATAAAGTTGATAAAAGAAGGAGGCGGAACCAATTTCCCAAATAATCTTATCTAAACCTAACTGACTCGTCGTTTCTAAAGCCAGCTGAAAGATTTCCCGTTCGGCTGTTTGAGAATCTCCCCCAAATCGTTCAACTCCAATCTGATAAGCTTCTGTACGCCTACCTTTATGACGTTTTTCTTTTCGAAAAACTTTTCCAAAATAGGAATAGCGACTTACGCCACTTTTATTATTTTGAGCATAAGTGCGTGCTAGTGGGATGGTGAAGTCATAACGTAAGCTGATTGTTCTTCCTTCATGATTGATAAACTGAAATATTTTTTCTTGATTGAATTGTGAGTCTTTATGCTGTAATTCTGTATATAGCTTTGTATACTCAAAACTTGGAGGAATGACTTCTTGGTAGGAACTATTCCCAAATATGTCACGAAGCTGTTGTTCAATACGCCGAAGTTGCCGAACTTGCTGCAAGGTCATTTCAGCGGCTTCTTCAGGGAGAGAGTAATTGGTTTTATTCATGATTTTTTAATGGATTTACCTTTCTAATTTTTGAAGATACTTCTTTAAAAACTTTATAATTTCATTCATTTCTTTTTCTGTGCCTATTGTAATTCGTAACCAGTCAGAAATTTTAGGTTTATTCCAATAACGTATGATAATTTTGGCTTCATACAATGCTTCAAAGAGTGCTTGAGCGGTACCTAAAGGTGGTTTGACGAAAACAAAATTTGTTTTTGAATCAGTCACACTAAAACCAAGTTGTCGCAAGACGTCACTAAATCTTTCTCGCTCAGCGATGATTTTAGACACTGTTTGTCTAAAATAAAGCTCATCATTTAAGCTAGCTAAGCCAATCGCTTGAGCTAAACGATCTAGTGGATAGGAATTGAACGAATTTTTAACATCATAGAGATGAGAAATTGTAAGAGCATTACCTAAAGCAATCCCTAAGCGTATCCCTGCTAAACTACGGGACTTTGAAAAAGTTTGGACTATAATTAAGTTGTCATATTTCTCTAAGAGTGGAATAGCACTTACCCCACCAAAATCAATATAGGCCTCGTCAATTAAGACAATACTTTCGGTGTTGTTTCTAAGTAGTGTTTCAATCGTTTTTAAATCGAGAGATAAACCTGTAGGTGCATTAGGATTTGCGATAACAACCCCACCATTTTCTTGGAAATAATCTTGAATATTTAGTTTAAAATTCTTATCCACTGGAATTTCTTGATAAGGAATTCTATATAAATCACAATAAATTGGATAAAAGGAATAACTGATATCTGGTAGAAGCAGGGGCTTTGAACTATTAAAAAAGGTGAGAAAACTGAGTGAAAGTACCTCATCAGAGCCATTTCCTAAAAAAACTTGCTCAGGTTTAAGTTGGTAGTAATCAGCAAGTGCTTCTCTTAACTCGTTAGCATCCGAATCTGGATAGAGTCGTAAACGTTCACTAGCAAAACTTTCAATAGTCTGCTGCACTTGCGGCGATGGTGGATAGGGGTTTTCATTAGTGTTCAGCTTAATCATATCAATCATTTTGGGCTGTTCACCTGCAACATAGGGCGTTACTGTACGAAGATTTTCTTGCCAAGTCATAAGTTTTCCTTTCAATATGGGTAAAAATAAAAAAACGCCTAAAAGCACTGAGCTTAAAGGACGATTTGTCGTGGTTCCACCTTTGTTCGTTACTTTTTCACAAAAGTAACCTCTAAGGGTTTTTTAATAAAAACCTAAGCGATAACGCTGCAAACGCTCACTTTCATTTAATAAAAAGTAAGAAAGACAACGATGAGTGTGGTTCATCTAGAAAAGTCAGGCCTTTTTTCAGTACCAAGGCTCTCTGTTGCTGACTTGTAAAGACTACTCTTTCATCTCTTGTTCGTAAATTTTTAATTATCTGAATTATAATACTATTACATCGTTTTGTCAATAACTAATTACTGAATATTACTTATTTTTTTAAAAAAACTTGAACAGGATAAACTAAAAATATTTTATTAAGTTTAATAATGCATCCTCATCCAAAATCTTAGTAAATTCATCTTTATATTTTCTGATATACGTTGCAAAGGTCTTATATAATTCTGATTTAGCTTCCTCCAGCTTATTTTGAGATACTTCCATTTTTTTGCGCTTTATGAACTTTAAGATCTGCAATATCAAAAAGGTCACATTATTTGTCAAAGTTTTCTCAAGAAGTTCAACTTTCTTTATCTGATTTTCACTAAAGAATGGTCCAGTTAAATACACTTTTACTGGCTTATTAAATAATTTGTTCATGTTTTAGTTCTCCTAGTAATGTCAGGGCTGCTTCTGTTGTTTCTGCAAGATATATTACTTCAACAACTTCCAAACTCAACATTTCCTCCTCAACTTGAACTTTAGTTATTTCAAATAATGAGTGATAAAAATCTTTTCCAATAAAAATAACGGGTCGTATGTTTGTTTGGCCAATTGACATTTCTGTTAAGAGTTGGAAAGCTTCTTCTATTGCCCCAAATCCTCCAGGCAGGATAATAAAAACTTCCCTTAGGTCTACGTTCACGTTCATCCATAGTTTTAGCCATATACAGTTCTGTCGCATCTAGTCTTGGTGGCTCTAAAGGAAGAATCCCCTCAGTATAAACAGCGATAACCTTTTAATACTGACTGTGAAACTACGTCCATACATCCTTCTTGTGACCCTCCGTAGACAAGCCGATGTCCTGATTAAATTAACAGTTCTCCTAAGTGTTGACTTCTCATTTGATGTATTGGATTTTTTCCATCTCAATCTGATAAAAATACGGTCACATTCATATTTAATTTTCCTTTTCTATTTCTTTAGTTTTTCCTTGATTTGTTTCAGAACGTATGTTCTTGCCTTCTCATCCTCTACAAAATCATAACGATCACCATCAATTTGGATTTTAGGACACACACCAAAGGCACCAAACTATTGTTCATATCTTTTATTTAAATCTTTATAGTAGTTGTACAAGGTTGGATTATGTTCCAATTTTTCAAATACTCGGCCTCTTTTTTTATTCGTTCTAACATTTTTTAAATGAATGTTTTATGATAAAGCATAAGACAAAACCTAGCAATTTGCTAGGTTTTGTCAGAAATGATTTGTTCAAAATCAACGGTTCCTTTTCGTTTATTTGCTGCAATTACTCGAATGGTTATCTCTTTTCCTATTTGATAAACTATTCCAGATTTTTTACCTGTAAAAATACTTAACTCCTCATCAAACTCGATTTCTTCTGGGCTACCAGTGTGTAGGTTAGGCACTCGAACCAACCCCTCAACAGTATTGTCTAAAGCTACGAAAACACCAAATTTTTGAACGCCAGTGATTGTCCCTGTATAAACCTCACCAATATGATCTGACATATACTCTGCCTTTTTCATAGCATCAATTATTCGTTCAGTAACAACCGCACGATGTTCCATTTCTGATGAATGATTTGCAATTTCAGGTAGTCGCTCTTTCCACTCTTCCTTTGTGCGATTAGAATGATCTGATGGATATAAGTGTAACAAACGATGGATAATTAAATCAGGATAACGTCTAATTGGGCTTGTAAAATGCGTATAGTTAGTCGCTGCGAGCCCAAAATGTTTTGTATTTTTTTCAGAGTAAACCGCTGTTGACATCGTATGTCGAAGTTGATAGGTCAATGCCTTTTCAGAACTTGTTCCTTTAATCTCATCAGCAAAGAAATTAATGGCTTGGTGAGAATCTGAATTCAAGGAAAAGCCAGCATTAGCAGCAGCTTCTATCAATTTAGCAAAAGCTTTTTCCTTAGGATTATCGTGAACTCGATACAAAGAAGGTAATTTTTTCTTTTGAAAATCAAGAGCGACAGTTTCGTTTGCCATCAACATAAACGATTCAATCATTCGTTCTGCAGTATCACGATCACGTTTTACAATTTCAATTGGATGACCTTTTTCATCTAAAATAATTTTTGCTTCACTCTCATCAAATTCAATCATACCTCTGTCTTTTCGCATTGTTTCAAGAATTTCATGAAGTTCAACGGCCACTTTAATCGAATCGGCAATTTTAGAGAAGTTTTCAAGGGCTTCTCTATGACCTTCTTGTCCTTGATGAATCATTTTGTTGACATTATTATAAGTCATTCGATAAGTTGTTTTGATGACTGACGGTGATATTTTGTAACTAACAATCTTACCTTTGTCATCAATTTCCATCAGGCAAGACATCGTTAGTCGTTCTTGAGCTTCATTAAGTGAACATAAATTATTCGACAATTTAACAGGTAACATAGGAACAACTCGGTCAGTTACATAAACTGATGTGGCGCGTGAATAGGCTTCTTCATCTAAAGAAGAGCCCTCAGTAACGTAATGACTAACGTCAGCAATATGAACTCCTAATTCAAAATGTCCATTTGATAATTTTTTAACGTGAATGGCATCGTCCAAATCTTTGGAATCTTCTCCATCAATGGTATAGGTAAGCTCATCCCGATAATCTTCACGACCTTGCAAATCTGAGTCAGTTAATTCCTCAGAAAATGCCTCAGCTTCAGCTAGAGTCTCTGGCAAAAAATCTTGTGGAATTTTCATGGCACATAAAACTTCTAAGATATCAAGACCAACCTCACCCTTATGGCCAATAATACTAGTAATCTTTCCTTCAAATGATTTGGTATCTGTTGGGTATTGAGTAACTTTAACACTCACTACATCTTCTTCCTGAACATTTGGTAAGGGTTGCTTTATGTAAAGTGTCTCAGAAATTCTATCATTAAAGAGTTCGATTCTTCCTTTGTATCCTAAGCTTTTGGCTTGTCGATTCGATAAAGAACGATATGTTCCAACTGTATCAATGACTGACCGTTCATTGATTTTTATTATTTGACCGCTTGCACCACGTTTTTCTGTTTTAGGATAAGTGACTTTAACGGTAACACTATCACCGTCCATTGCAAATTTAGTATCCTTTTGACCAATATAGATATCATTCGATTTATCTGTTGCATCTTCTGGATGAACAAACCCAAAACCTTTAGGGTGTTTGGAAAATACTCCTTTACTTTCCGTTTGATTAAGTGCTAGTGCTAATTCTGATAGCTGAACCATAGTTATTTCTTCCTCCAGTTGTTTCATTCTATCATAACATATTCAGCAATCAATAATCGAATATTAAAATGAATGAATTGCCATTTTCTTTATTTTTTTAGAATTCTTAACCGTTTATTTGAGTTGATGAAAAAGCAAGTCAAATAAACTCGTAGATAATTTGTCTACGAGTTTATTTATATTCACTACATTCCTTCCTCTCTGTTTCCACTTTCCCAAGAGTGAGAGAATTCTTTTCCCTTGAATAAAGATACTAGACCACTAACCTGTTTTAATCTTAATATCTCATCTTTGTCCATCCCGATATTATCACTAATCCATTGATCACTGACTCCTAGCTCAACCAATTGTCCCACAATACCAACCATTCCTTCTACCGAATGTGTCCCTCGTGCTCGATTATGACGAATTGTGCTAGCCATACGATAAGACAAGGGTTTATCAATTATTGTTACGGGCAAGAAACCTTGCTCTCTTTTATAAATTGCATCACTAGATTGCATCACTTTATAACGATGAAAACCATCTACAATTTCATAGCGATCGCTCTCGTCAAGATAATAACAAACAATGGGCATTGTATAACCATCTTCTATAATCGAACGTTCCAATAATTCCATTTCAGGCGGGGCCATAACATTAGGATTATAGCTATTCGCTTGAATTTTTGAAAAAGGAACTTGTCTTATTTTATAAACGGGACTTATAAAGTTTTCTTCCATAAATCAATCACCTTTTCTTTCAGTTGCAACTCATCCTTCGTAGGGCTAAATCCCATATAGCAGCACGAAGTATCATTCTTAAGAATTGTAATGCACATTCTTTTATAGGAGGGGACCATCTTGAACTTTTGAATAGGGATATCGTCTGGATACTTTAAAAAACGGATGACTTCATAGTCTTGCTTATAATTTCGCTTATTTTTAGGAGGACCCAACCGTTCAAATTTTAGTGAGCTCTTCTCAAGGAGTTGAACAATCGCCATGGGGAGCGCACCGCCTAAGTCCGTCCAATATTCAAGAGATCTTCTAAACTTTTTCAAATAAATATTTCGAGTGGTTTCTGGTAGTGTTTCTAAAAGAAATTCCACATAACTTTTCCAAGTATGCCCTGGAGGGATACTGATGCGATGATACCCCATAGCGCTTGTTCCACCATAGAGTGCTGCAAAATTTGCTCCATTAACCCGCCCAACTAACTTGCCCCATGTCAACGGTTCAATCGCTTTATATAACTTTAATGCTTGAACTCCACACTGATGAAAGGGATTGGCAACACGCATATACTTAAAGGGAACACCTGCTTGAAAATATAAATCATATAAATGATTATAATCAAACCCAAATTTGGCATTGGCTACCCAAACATCTTCAAATAACCAATCATACATGGGATAAAAATTGAAGACATTATGAGCAATACGTCTGCTATAGGTAATTAATCCAAACTTAGAGAAAGTTTCATCACGGGTAATGGCAGTATATCGGTTTAGACTTTCTTGAGCACGAATACCAACAAGGACTGCTGTTCTTCTTGCTCTTTTTTCATGATGAAGCCATTGGCAGAACTTGGTTTGAAATTCATAATCCAACATCCCAATTTCGAAAAATGGGAAATGATGATTTTCCAAAGAAATGGCTTGTTCTGGAATTTCACTCACCCATAATTCCTGATGTTCTGGATCCCAAGGTAGCCATGACGCTTGATACATTGACACACCACAAGAGGCTGAAATTGGTAAGCAAATATGGTAATAATCAAAGTTTGGATATTTTCCCATGCAGCGCTGAACATAGTCTTTTGTTTGTTGGTAATTTCCTTCATAATCTAAATAGAAAACAGAAATTTTAATGTCTGTTTTATCCAAAGAATGTTTCACATAGTAAGCATTAACTAACTCCAACATTAACCCAGAATCTTTACCACCTGAAAAAGAAACGATAAGATGGTTAAAATATTTCATGATATAATCTAACCTATTATTAAAAGCTTCATACACATTATCTTTTTTAAATATTTTTTTCATATTCACTCCTTCCCAAATAACAGCTAAAAGGGAGATGCAAAATTGAGAGAAGCATCTCCCTCTAAACACTTAACGTCGTTTATCCCATTCTAACTTTTTTAAAACGAGAAAGAATAGAAGGACTACTAAACTAACTAAGAAGAGACGATCTTTTCCTTCCCCCAAGCGTGGCAAGATTCCTTTTGTTTCTTTAGGAGGTTACTCCCAACATTCCTATTCACTGACACCTTTTTAGAAAGAATCTTTGGAGAATTACAACTTCCTTGATTTTCTTGCGGATTCTCTATATCTCCTATTACCAAGACGCTATTCCTTTCAGAAACGGATGGCTCCACACTTGATGCACTCGCGATTAAGGAACCAGAACTACTCCCTAAAATCACCACAATCGAAAGAATAACAACAGTTCTTAGAATTATCATCCAACTCCTCTCCTCCAATACAACACTTTAAAAGAAATTAAGAAATAGGTTGACCACTTGGATTGAGAGGCGTGAATTTAAATACTAATTTATTTTCTGACTTATGAGAGCCCTTCACAGTTTTATCAACTTGTCCTCCAATTGCTAATTTTGAAGTTGCTTCACCAACAAATGGAGTAGCCGTTGTATCTTTACCGTCAAGTGTAATCAGCTCTCCAGAGACAAAGTTCTTTAAGTTGATTTCTTTCCCGTTACTCCCTTCAGCTTTAAGGCTTAAAGCTGAAACGCCAGTTAAATCTTTACCTGTAAAACTTGCAACTTCTACTTTAACAGGACGCCCTGAGAGGTTTTTAATTGTCCCTGCTTCACCGTCAATTTTTTCGTAGTTAGACGCAGCCGTTGAATAAAATGCCATTGAAGTTGGAACTTGAATATTTAACCAAGCATCTGGGTTTGATGGTTCTGGCGAATTGGGATCGGTATTATCAAATCCTACGGTCCCTGTCACATCCACATCTGCTGTATTCGTTGGCGTCCCAATGGAATTATCAATAGTTTGGGTATTGCTTGCGGGATCCTTGACAACATCTGCTTGAGCAGAGGATATCAAATTTCCACCCAATGAAGCTGTGAGCATTCCAACACACATTAAGCTAACCAATTTTTTGTTCATGATTTTTCTCCTTTTGTCCTAATGGACGGGTTTATTTTTATATATTCAAGCCTTTAAAAAAGACTCCAATACCGTTTTAACAACTTTACAAGACCTCGAGATCTTATGAATAGGGTTTCCCATTCTGATTAAGAGGACGGAACTTAAGCACGAGATTCATCCGATGTTTGCTTACCTGTTTAACATGAGTATCTATACTTCCATTAATATTAATCAACGAACTATTTGTGGAACTTGTGACATTTCCTAAGGTTACCAATTCTACTTCTTTGCCATTTTCAAAATTTTTCAAATCAACAGAACTCCCTTTTAATGCGCTCAGACTTAAATTTTCAATCCCTTTGAAATCACCTTGTCCAGAGATACTAGAAACTACAATTTTCACACCTCTGCCTGAATGGTTGACAAATTTTTCAGGCTTTCCTTCGATTTTCGCATAATCATTGGAAGCAGAATGAAACTCTAGGTTGACCGGTAAACTGACATTAATCCATGAATCGGGATTCGCAGGTTCTGGTGAGCTAGGATTTGTATTGTCAACTTTAACTTTAACTTTGATATCTTTTCCTTCTTCTACTCTTTGACCATCTACCATCGCATAATAACTTCCAGAATCTGCTGCTTTCAAAGAAGTTAGCTTAAGCATCGGAGTATTTTGATTGGCCAGCTTCACCCCATCTTTATACCACTGATAAGTGTGATAAGACTGCCAACAGTCTTCCGCATCTTTAAAACTTGTCGTGAGTTCATCTAATGGGTAACGAAGTTGAGTTCCCTCTGGGTATGAGACATTCAACGAAAGAGATAGGTTTGCCTTTTCGTGGAGATTATAACTTGACAAGACTTCTGAACCATACGAAGAGGTAAATGTCTGTTTTCCTCCTTTTTTCCAAACCGTCATTTTCTGATTTTTGTAATTATTAAAAACAGTCTCTGAGGTATTTCTTGCAAATTTTTCTGGATCATCCGTGACAATATCCCTAATATGTGTCCCAGTAAAAGCTTCTTTACTTAACCAGGTTCCTGAAGAAATATTTTTAATCGCTTCAAGAGCACTTGAAGCAAAAGCTCGAGGTCGTATATAGTCTAGCTTATCATCAAAAGTAACCTTTTTTATAGATGCTCCTTCAAA